>CANJXW010000064.1 GCA_947478965.1 Candidatus Nanopelagicaceae bacterium
TCAATTTCAATAGCACCATCTTTGCTTGCCAAGTAATACCTTCTTCTCTATTTCGAATTAAACCCATACTCAAATCTGAGCATGGTACGCCCCCGTCAAAAAACCCTGTGGATTCTTAAAAAGGCGCGAAGGTGCAGTCTAAAGCCACCCCCCTTATAAAGGGAAATCGGCCAAAAGGGGCAAACCAAGCCCAGGACACGCTGGGGGGTTGCTGCCAGATCTGGGCCAACCAAATGGCTAGCTTTGGAAATCCTCTCTGCGGACCCAGGTCACAAGGACCCATAAAGAGCAGACCAAAGTCACGATTAATGAGGGGAAATAGACGATTTTGTCGACAAAGATGCCGATCGGAGGCGATCCAGGCATAAGTCCGCGCAGGGAGATCAAGGAATAGGTCAAGGCAGCAGCCCAGGTCAGCGACGAGAGCGTCGGAGGGCGCTGGCCGGTCACAACCATGAAGGTCATGATCGTTACCGAGATCATGGCGGTGATCATGAGGAGCAAGATGATGCTCACAAGGAGCTTGGTCGAATTTGAACGAGTTGCTTGGAAGACCGATGAAGATTGGCCGTTATTAAATTCTGTAATCGCCTCATCAAAGGATGCCGAGTCCCCCAGCGCAACGACTTTATCTGGGTTATTCCAAAATCCATGTTTCATGTGAATATCGAAGGTATCAATATTCTTTGTGTAATCAAGTGGCAATAAGTTTAAAGTTGACTGGTTGCCTTTTTTATCTGTACCGACTGCACTTACTGGAATTTCAAATGCGTATTGATCCAGTGGATACCAACCGATTGCAGAACGCGCACCCGCACCAGGTTGTTCATCAATTTGAACGTCGAAACCACCTGTTGGAATATCACTCTTAAAACTATAAACACTTGTTCCGCCATTGCTTGAACCAATAACTGAATCCACATGAATATCTATATCTTGGCTAGGAACCCAACCACTCTTAAATTGAAACCCTATGTCATCAGAGTGCGGCCAAGGAAGCACTCGAGCATTTGCAGTTCCTTCAAGTGGATTGACTCCAGTAATCTGGATCAATACATCAAGGCGGTTATCGCTACTGAGTGAGACAAGTTTCTTATCAATTTCTTGCGAGCCATCAGATGGATCTTGGGAGATCAGAAAAATTATTCCAAGGTACGCAACTGCTATGAGAAGGAAGGTCTGCGCAAATCTCGTCCTAAATATCTTCATATCTACGCTTTCTTCTTAAATCCAGTTGGACAAACAGGTTTTACAGCTGTGAACTTCTTGGAAATCTTACCCTTGAAGCAGGTGATGGATGTCTTCTTAGGCGCAGAAATTGGAGCGACTACGGGTTTCGCAGGTGGAGTTGGAACTGCGATTGGCGCTTCTTGTGACAGCTTTACTCGAACAGTAGGTGAAGAATAAGTAAAACCTGCCGCAGACAAGCTAAGCCATCCATTCTTCTCATTGACGAGCTGGGTTGCGACCTGTGGCGATCCATCCTCAGAGAGAATCGAAAGAGTTGCTTGAATTGGTGCTTGAGTAAAGCCATAAATGCATCGAGCAACCGTTGAGGAGAGAATCAAATCGTATGTTCCAATAGCCACTTCTCCTTTCGAGGTGAAGTGGGTCGATAGGACTTTATAACTTAAATCTCCGGTCGCAGCATCGTACGTTGGTGGTCCAGCGTTATAGACAAGAGCATTTGTTGTAACAACACCCGATAGTTCTCCGTCATCCTTTGAGCATTTGCTAATTTGAGGGCTATTAAATGTTTGAAGGGTTCTTACAGTCCAATATGTTAATGATGTGGTCGCCTTATCTTTGATTATGGGTATCCACATTTTGACATGCTTAAGTGATTCCTCTCCGCTGGATGCTGGAATTACATAACCAAATCCATTGCTCAGTGAAGTTGCTGAAAGATATTCACGAAGATCGGGTGTAAGCAAAGAAGTTGAGACTCTTTCTCTTACCGTTGGAACGATTACCGGTAGTGCCTCAATTGTAATCTCCTGATTAGTGACTCCTAAATTGGCCACCTTAATTAACGGCTGATAGATGCGCCCGTGATACCACCCTGTTAGATGGTTACCTGTTCGGAGGGTAATTCCAAATCGAAATCCTGATGGAAAATCTTCAGGCATGTAACAGATTCCCATCTCTGTGACCACGCAGTTAATCCAAGTGGGATCACCAGAGCTATTTCCATTTCCGACACCTCCATTGGGAGAGCCGTCGCTTGATAGATTAGTTGAATCACTTGGAGTGGTAATTCCAAAGTTCCCACTCTTGGAAGATACTGGTGAAATTGAAGTAATCATCTCGCCTGTCACGAAGTGTGATTGCATCTTCTTGCTCGCAGTATCCATTGAAACCGACGAATTAAAAAGAGCTCCTACATAGTAGCTATCGGTCCCTCCGGCATTGCTAATACCTGGAATAGACCAGATCGATCCTTGACCTCGGCCTTGCGGAAGATTAATTGTCGGGTCGGCCGAGTATTGGTAACTTGAGTTATCTTGAATGAATTTAGTAAAAATCCCCTCAGTGCGCACGCCCGTCTCGCTTATTGCAAAGAATGAGGAGATGCAATTGACTGCATTAAGAGAATCACACGGTGGCAGGAATGAGGTCGCGTAAATACTTCGAGCCGACGAACATGTTTCATCCCTGACATCCTTGCAGAGATAGAAACGTTCTCCATCTTTAGTATCTGTTACAGCAATTAGTCGAGGCCCTTGAGTAAGCATCTCAGAACTTTCAGTAAGTGATATTCCGACATCCGCGCCATCTACATTTATTGTTGTTGATCCAGAAGCCGTCTGTGCTCCCACGAACATGGCGACTACTGCAATAGTCGCAATTATCTTTCGAGTCATGAGACCTTTTTCTTATAAGTTGGAGGGCATGTTGGTTTTATCGCGGTGATCTTCTTACTGGTCTTACCTTTAACGCAGGTAATTGAGATCTTCTTTACTTTCGCGATAGGGACAATTACAGGTTTGGCAGGTGCTTCTTGAGTAAATTGGACCCGAACAGTCGGAGTTGAGAAGGTGAAGTTATTTGCTTGGAGGAAAATCCAGTTGTTCTTCTCACGGACGAGGGTTGTTGCAACACTTGGTTCGCCATCTGCTGAAACAATTGAAACTGTTGCACCTATAGGCGCATTTGAGAATCCATAGAGACAGCGCGCAACATCCGAGCTCATCACAAGGTCATAGCTTCCCTTAAATACCTCACCTGTTGACGTGAAGTGAGGTGCGGCGACTTTATAGTCAAGAAAACCATCAGATTTATTGAATGTTGGTGGACCATCAAGATATTGAGCAGCGTTCGTTGAAACTACGCCAGCGATGCCTTTAGCCTTTGCAAAACATTGACTTGCGCTGCCGCCATCTTCTTTCATGGTTTTAAGGGTCCATGCCGTCGGCATAGCTTGTGCTTTATCGCCAATAACGGGAAGCCAAGCAAGGAATTCTTTCATAGCCACGGCATCATTTACCGAGTTTCCATCTCGCCTTAGGGCAATCTCGCTCAAAGGAAGATCCTTAGATCCAAAGTATGCACTTCCAGAATTTGTAGCACCCGCATAAAATTCCTTCAGTGCCGGTGTGAACTTGTCGTTACTGAGCCAGACATCAATGAGTGGAACTTTGATCGGCTTTGCGGAAATTGTCAGGAGCTTTGTTCCAGATGGTTCTGTTTCAATTGAAAACTCAGGGCTATTCATGCGCCCATGGAGCCAGCCAACTATTGGTGTATTTAATCGGAGTTGGAGACCAAAAGAGATATCTTGTGGAAGCGGATACCGCATCGTACATTGCGTTTTGGATGAAGCCGCACATCCTGCATCCCGTTTACCACCACCGATTACCCAATTCTCATTTGGATATTGTGTAGGATCGGTGCTCTGCAAGGCATATCCATAATCTCCATCAATAAGCGAGACAGCAAAAATTCCAGTTTGAAAACGAATTGCACGAAACTTATCGCCGATTGATTTTACTCGGTCGCCAATCATCTCTGATTTGATCAGGTACAAATCGCCCCCAGGGTGCGGTGCTCCAGGAATCCGAACCAATAGAGGTTCTGATCCAGTCGGAAGATTGACGCTTGGGTCCCCAACGAAATCTTGTGGAGCTTCTTTGGGAAAAATCCCAAGGTACTCAACTGCTAGCGCTGTACCGGTTTCATCTTTAGCGCTTACGCTGACAATGCAGTCAACTTTATTTACCGTATCGCACTGTCCAAGTTCGGCCCAATAAGCCTGACGCTTCGTAAAGGTACAACCTGCACTAGATAGCGATGAGCAAGCAGTCACTGTCTCAACAGTTCCTGTCTCGCTCATTGTGAAGTTAAGAAGTGACGATCCAAAGCGAGTCATCTCGGCAGATTCTTGAAGGAGATAGCCCTGATAATTCTTTGCCGGTGCTGGGATTGGTGAATATTGATCGTCATATGTCGCGGCCACTGAGGCGAATGTGGGCGCAATAAATAAAGCCGCCAACAGGAGAGGAAGTGCGCTCTTAAGTTTCATTATCTATTCCTCAATCTCACCTAAAGTTACTTGATCTTCCAGATATTGCCATCCATCGGATGAGGTAATTGCTTCGGTCAGCAGTTGATCTGCCGACCGAAGCAATACGCCCTCAACATAAAATCCACACCGGAGGAGCCTGGAAGTTATGCCTTTTTGATATAACCCTTTGGACATGTTGGCTTTACCGCGGTGATCTTCTTCACCGATTTACCCAAAGTGCAGGTAATAGTGCTCTTATTAAGCATCGCCTTTGCTGGCTTATATGTTGCCTTGATGCCAATCTTGAGCTTTGGACGTGAGTACTTAAACCCAGCGATATCAATGATGATATTGCCGTTCTTCACAGAGATGTTCTTTGTGAA
>CANJXW010000065.1 GCA_947478965.1 Candidatus Nanopelagicaceae bacterium
AAGGAGACGCCATTGATATCTGTAATGGCTCCGCGAGGTGCTGGAATTTCGCGAGTAGATGCCATCTCATCAGAGGCGCGTAACTGATACTTGCTCGCCTGAACTGCCTGAATCTGGACAAGGCGGGCGCCAAAGAAGAGAAAGATAAAAGCCATGATAAGTATCAAGACTTTAATTCTCTTGTGTGCGAGGTTGAGATTACCCATTCTTTACTTTTACCTTTGGCTTTGCAGTGAGATTGAGAAAGACTGGTGAATCCGAAGGCTTCATGCCGAGCATGTATGCCTGACGAGCTAAAGCCGATGGGGATGAAATGGAATCCATTTGACGGGCGACTGCTTCTCTTTGATCTGCAAGCGCCTTAGCTTCGGACTTTAAATTCGAGAGCTTAAATGCATCCTGAGCAAGAAGAGTATTGACGCCAAGGAGCGCTAAGAGTCCAGCGACGGTGACGCCAGTAAGGAAGAGCGCAAAATACTTTTGTGTCGCACGGGCACCGCTTGAAACATCTGGAACAAGTTTAAGAATTACTTGAGCCGATTTTGCGGCAACTGCTTGTCGCGAGCGTTCGACGATTGGAGTTCTTGCGGTGCGCATAGCGTTTGTCGAGGCCATTAGGCGGCCACCTTTTCAATCGCGCGAAGTCGAACTGATGCTGACCGAGGATTGATATCTAGCTCGCTCTGACTTGGGGTCTCACCTGACTTGGTGATGATCGAGAACTTTGCCGCAAACTCTGGAAGTTCGATGGGCAAGTTACGTGGGCTCTTTGATGTTGAAACCTCAACAAAGAGCTCTTTGACAATTCGATCTTCTAGTGACTGGAAAGACATCACAACTACTCGTCCGCCCACGCGCAAGAGTCCTAGCGCGAGTGGAAGTGCGCGTGTAATCGCACCAAGTTCATCATTAGCTTCAATACGAAGGGCTTGGAATGTTCGCTTAGCTGGATTGCCACCAGTGCGACGAGTAGCCGCTGGAATGCTCTCTTTAACAAGAGCGGCAAGCTGGGTTGTCGAGTTCATTGGTGCGATGGCACGAGTTTTAACGATATTTTCAACGATACGTGTTGCGAACTTCTCTTCACCATAGCTGCGCAAGATCTGAACAAGCTTTCCTGGAGCATATGTATTAACTATCTCTGCTGCGGTTATTCCACGGCTTCGATCCATGCGCATATCAAGTGGCGCTTCTTGAGAATAAGAAAAGCCACGATTTACTTCATCGAGTTGGATCGATGAGACGCCAAGGTCAAAGAGTGCGCCGTCAATGTGTGAATAACCATGTTCAGCTACCACGCTTTCGATCTGGTCAAAGATTGCATGTGAACTCTTAAAGCGATCACCGAAGTGTGCAAGGCGCTTATGTGCGCGCTCAAGTGCTACTTCATCGCGATCGATTCCGATAACGGTCAGGTGAGGAAATTTATTAAGTAACGCTTCTGTGTGGCCACCAAGACCAAGGGTTGCATCAACAACAACAGGGTGACTCGTAGATTCAATCGAGGGAGTTAAGAGTTCAACACATCGATCCAGCATCACTGAAATATGTTGCTGCATATTCTCGTTCATCTTCTCCCCCGTTCTTCACTAGTTCACATGACTTGCTTATTGCTTTTACTTTTCACTTCTCATCTCTGGTCACCGCCGGCCGACGGATCTCTCGGGTAGCGACACCGGGGAAGGGGTGTCGCTGCCTGCTTGAGGTCGGCGGTGGCCACAGATGAGAGCGCTATTAAGTTGTGTAATTAAAAGAGACCTGGAAAGACCTCTTCTGAAACTTCAGCAAAACTCTTTTCACGATCTGCGAGATATTCATTCCATGCAGAGCTATCCCAAATTTCAACGCGAGTATTCGCACCGATTACTACGCACTCTTTTTCAAGTCCTGCATATGTGCGAAGTCCTTGTGGAATAGTGACTCGACCTTGACGATCAGGAATTTCATCGTGTGCACCGGCAAACATCACGCGCATGTAATCGCGCGCAGATTTTGCAGTAACTGGCGCTTGACGCAGCTGCTCAGTGATTGTCGAAAATTCAAGTGATGGAAATACATAGAGGCAACGCTCTTGCCCTTTGGTAATAACAAGGCCTTGGGCTAGATCTTCGCGAAATTTCGCTGGAAGAATCAGGCGGCCTTTCTCATCAAGGCGCGGTTCGTGGGTACCGAGAAACATTTTTCTGGCCCCCTTCCCCAGGTTCCAGAGCGAGAATCCCCGCTTAATTCCCCACTTTACTCCACTTTCCTCCTTTTTCAACCACCTAGCCCCATTATTTTCCCTATTTCCCCCTTTGCTGCCCCACCATCCCCTGCTCGCCAAACTCACGTGGACGCAAAAAAACTCCCCCGTGAGGAGGAGTTAGGTAGAGGTTTTTACGCTCAATTAGCCGTTATTGCGTTGATCCCAACGATCTTCGAGGCGCGATGAGATGCCCTTCTTAGACCCCTTGACCCCGCGTGGAGCGCGAAGATTGACATTTCCAAAGCCTCGTATGGCTAGGAGGATTCCAACGAGTGCGACGATAAAGCCAGCTACACCAATCAACGTGGTCTTTGAGAGCAGGCCAGCGAAGAGGATTGCCATACCGCTAAGAATGATGCCGGCGCCAATGAGGAACCCACCGCTGATAGCACCTGGGCCTTTACCTGAAAGAGCTGAAACTAGGCGTGGATCATCGGCAGAGAGGGCTTCTTCCATCTCGGCTAGGAGGCGACGCTCGCGATCAGATAGGGACATATGGACAGAATAGAACAACTTTTGCTGCTCGGCTACTTCACCAAAAGAGTCTGCCCTCTTTGCCGATAAATCACTCCTCATCGCCCTCAGATGGGGTAATCAAGCGCCCAGGACGCACGCTCTTGCCGCCAAATCGAGCTTTTGCCTGGTCAATGGCGCTCTCGGCCTCACGCCAGCCGCGTTCTCTCGCCCCCAAAATTAACTGTTCTGGCGCATCGTCTTGAAGATTTTCAAGGCTCACGCCCACCAAGCGAAGTCGCGCACGACCGAGGTTGAGAGCGAGATATAAATTTTTTACTACTTCATATGTATCGTGCGAATTATCAATTGCAAGGGGAAGAGTCTTTGTTCGATTGATGGTGGAGAAATCTGCAAAGCGCACCTTGATTCCGATTGTCTTTGCAAAGAGACCTTTTTCGCGAAGACGAGATGTTGCGCGCTCAGTTAAACGGAGAAACTCTTGCAAAATTTCTTCAGGGTCTTCAAGGTCATGCATAAATGTTTCGGCTGCGCTAATGCTTTTATCTTCGTGATCTGGAGTTACTTCACGATAATCACGCCCCCATGCAAGTTCATACAGAGATGCACCATTTGAATCTCCCAGCGCACGAATCAAGGTAGAGCGCGGAGTTTGTGCAATATCGCCAACGGTATGTAACCCAAGTCGTTCAAGTGATTCTGCGGTCTTTGGGCCAACGCCCCAAATTGCAGATGCAGGTAGCGGATGAAGAAAGGTAAGGATGCGATCACTTGCGATCTCAAGAATTCCATTTGGTTTGCAATGTTGTGATGCAAGTTTTGCAATGAATTTAGATGGCGCGATTCCAACAGAGCAGGTAATGCCTTCTTCTTCTTCGACCCGTTTGCGAATTGCCATGGCGATCTCGCGACCAGTGCCAAGCAACTTTCGCGCACCAGTGACATCTAAGAAAGCTTCATCAAGTGAGATAGGTTCAACAAAAGGCGTGAAAGCTGCAAAAATCTCCATAACGCGCGTTGAGATTTCCGAGTAACGCCCATGTTCGGGTGCGACAAAGATCGCTTGCGGCGCCATGCGTTGTGCGCGACCAACTGGCATCGCTGCTCGTATTCCAAATTTTCGCGCTTGGTAATTTGCAGATAAGACAACACCGCGGACGCCTGCACCAACAACGACAGCTTTGCCTCGAAGTTCAGGGTGATCGAGCTCTGCAACGGATGCATAGAAAGCATCCATATCTACATGCAGAATTGTCTGTTCTGCCGCTGCTTCGCTCATATCGCCACACTACCTTCTGGTTGTAGATCTTTAATCTCTTGATCGCGTTTCTCTGATGTCATCCATTTTTCATAAGCCTGGCGCAGGTCCCACGCCCCCGTAGCTCGGATCGAAATACCACGCTCCCCTGTCCGGCGAGTATGTCCGCGAACGAGTAAGAGCGAGGTCGTATAGAGAGTTGATGCAAAGTGCATCTGAGCATCGCTAAAGAAGGTCGAATCGCTACAGCCATAACCATCATCGAGTGTAAGAAAGATAACGCGCTTGCCCGAACGTATAGGCGGCGTCTGCATCGCAACTTTGATGCCTGCAACAAGAACTTCTGCACCAGATCGTTGAGCAAGGAGATCAGAAGATCGCACTGCACCAATTGCATTGAGAAAGGGGGCGTAGAACTCGAGCATGTGATGAGTGATATCCATACCTAAGCGTTCGACTTCGTTACGGACCCTCTCTCCCGCTTTCATATCTGGTAGACCACTTGAGATCAGAGCAGGTGGAGTAAATCCAAATACCATCTGAGATCCACCAACGTGAGCAACAGGTGATCTACCAAGATCAGCCAAGTGCAGTAAAAGATCGCGATGATTGATCTTTCCTTTATCTATCTCGTGCACTCGATCAAATGCACCCGTGAGAATAAGAGATTCAGTCACAGGAGTTGATGCTCCTGATCGATGG
>CANJXW010000066.1 GCA_947478965.1 Candidatus Nanopelagicaceae bacterium
GACTTTCATCGACGAGATAATATGAACCTATGAGCGGGCGGATTAAAGATGAGGATGTTGCATACATCCGCGACCGCGCAGCTATTGATGAAATCGTTGGCGATTATGTTCAACTCAAATCAGCCGGTGGCGGACAGAAGAAAGGGCTCTGTCCTTTCCATGATGAAAAATCTCCCTCTTTCCATGTAACTCCATCCAAGGGATATTTTCACTGTTTTGGATGTCAGACCGGTGGAGATGTCATCGCATTTCTTATGAAGATAGACCATCTAACTTTTACAGAGACAATTGAACGCCTTGCAGATCGCCTTGGATATGCCCTTCGTTATGATGAAGGTTCAACTAATTCAGCACCGGTTGGTAATCGCTCTCGCTTGATTGCAGCGAATGCAGCAGCTGCGACTTTCTACCAAGAGCAACTCAATACTTCTCAAGGAGCAGCACATGCCCGCGAGCTCATGACAAAACGTGGATTTGATAAAGCTGCATGTATGCAATTTGGAGTCGGGTATGCACCAGATGAATGGGATGGCCTCACAAAACATCTTCGTGCACTTGGATTTTCAATTGATGAATTAGAGATGGCGGGACTTTCCAAGATGGGCCAGCGTGGTCCTATTGATAAATTCCGTAACCGACTGACATGGCCGATTCGAGATATCTCAGGTGATGTCGTTGGTTTTGGGGCGCGAAAACTAGCCAGTGATGCTGATGATCAGGGCCCTAAGTATCTCAATACATCTGAGACTCCGATTTACAAGAAGAGCCAAGTTCTCTATGGACTTGATGTAGCAAAGAAAGAGATCGCTAAGAAGCGCCAAGTCGTTATCGTTGAGGGATATACAGATGTGATGGCAGCGCAACTTGCAGGAATTACAACTGCTGTTGCAACATGTGGAACCGCTTTTGGCGCAGACCATATTCGAATCATTCGCCGACTTCTTATGGATGATGATGCTTTTCGAGGCGAAGTTATCTTTACCTTCGATGGCGATGCTGCAGGTCAAAAAGCTGCTCTTCGAGCCTTTAGCGAAGATCAAAAGTTTGTCACTCAAACATTTGTAGCGGTCGAACCAGATGGTTTAGACCCATGCGATCTTCGCCAGCTCAAAGGTGATCTCGCACTTCGCGATCTGATTGCAAAGCGTGTGCCGCTCTTTGAATTTGCAATTCGCACCGAACTTGGACTTCATAAATTAGATTCGGCTGAAGGTCGCGTTAATGCTCTGAACGCAACAGCTCCACTTGTTGCACAAATTCGTGACAAATCACTTCGCCCCGAATACACACGTTTACTTGCAGGATGGCTGGGAGTTGAAGTAGAAATAGTTTCATCGGCAGTCGCTGCAGGTGTACGAAAATTACCAGCGCAATCACAGACCCACAGTCCGCAAGGATCCGAAGAACAAGTACCTGCAATTGCATGGCGACCAAATCCTCAAGAGCCAAGACTTATGCTCGAGCGAGAAGTATTGAAGGCGCGTCTGCAAATGTCATCACTTGTGACTTCGTGGAAGAATATTGAAAAGGATGCCTTTACCCATCCTGCCTATCGAGAACTTCGGTTAGTGATAGATCAACAGGCGCCAGATTCTGCACTCCTGATCGATTCGATCTCGGATGAAAATATGCGGGCGCTCTTTACCGAACTCAGCGTTGAGCCAATTCGCGCAGATGGGGAAGTCTCTGAGAAATATGTAGAAAGTATCGTCGCCAGATTGCGCGAAGTCGGAATCTCACGTTCCATCGCCGAACTCAAATCAGGGCTCCAACGCCTCAATCCCGTTGAAAATGTCGAGGAGTACAACGCGGCATTTGCCTCGCTGGTCGCTCTCGAGACGACGCGACGCGGACTTCATGATCTGGCCTTGGGGTCGATCTAGTCATTATGCGATTTAGCTCCACCCACAGCCTTGCGCTAGAGTTACCCACTCATAGTCCCTGATAGCTCAATGGCAGAGCAGCCGGCTGTTAACCGGCAGGTTCTTGGTTCGAATCCAAGTCAGGGAGCTTTCACTCAGTACTTTCTCAGGGCGTTGCAATAGCATTTCTGCATGACCTCCTTGAGAAATACTATTTCCACAACGCGCCAATCTTGGCGCACCCAGAGCCCAGCACTTCGCATCCTGCGTCTCTTTCTAGGTATTACGTGGATCTACGCTGGCTGGGATAAGGCAAGCGATGCTGGTTTTCTCACTCGCGGGTCAGCGACCTTTATCGGCACACAACTCTCGGCTTATTCAACGAGTTCACCGATCGGCTCATTAATAAATCCACTCCTTGAGCACTCAGTTCAGGTTGGTATCTTTGTGATGCTCACCGAGTTCGCAATTGGAATTGCAACTCTTCTCTGGATTGCACCGACCCTTGCAGCACTTGGCGGTTTTGCAATGTCAGTTGGTTTATGGCTTGCAAGCAGTTTTCATGTAAATCCATATTTCCTTGCAAGTGATTCAGCATATGCAGTTCTATGGCTAGTTTATTTCCTCTTCATCTTAGGAAAGCGTCGCAAGGTTGATGTTGCGATTGATCGACGTGGTTTCTTGCGCGTGGCGCTTGTTGGCGCAGGAGCTGTTATTGCTTCGGTGGTTGGTAGGACGTTGGCTTCTGATTCAAAAACTGGCACGAGTAGTACCACCTCTCAAACTCCATCTGGGGCGACCACTCAGAAAAAAATTATTAAAGTTGCATCTCTTGCAGTTGGGGCAACTCATAATTTCGCATCGTCAAATGGAACTCCTGCAGTTCTTTTCCGTACCAACACCGGAGTCTTCGCCTATTCTGCAATATGTACGCACGAAGGTTGCACAGTTGCCTATTCAAAGGCATCCAACCACCTCCAATGTCCGTGCCACGGCGCCGTCTTTGATCCTTCTGCTGGTGGGAAAGCTATCTCTGGGCCATCGAATACCCCCCTTGCAAAGATTAAGGTCGCAATATCGGGTGCATGGGTCGTTGAATCCTAAAATTTTCTTCTTTTTTTCACAGGATTTTTTAAGGATGATAGTGCAAAATTTAGCCATGATCACTAGAAAATCATCTGCAAAGATTCTTGCATCTTTTATTGCCGGAGCCGCTATCGCCGGAACCGTTGCTACTGCCGCTCCCACTGCGACCGTTAGCGCTGTTTATGCATGCGCAGATAATCGAACCCAGGCTCTCTATCTTGCTAAATCGGGTACCTGTTCTTCTACGAGGACTTTGATTGAAATCGGTAGCTCGCAACTTAATGCAAAATCTATTGCTGCACTTGTGACACCTTCGGTTGTCTCCATCGCTGTTACATCAGCAGCAGGCTCGGGTACTGGTTCGGGTTCAATCTATAAATCTAATGGAACTATGAGTTACATCATCACCAATAACCATGTTGTAGAAAGTGCGGCAACATCTGGAACCATCACAGTTGAATTAACAAGCGGTGAAGAAATTGCAGCAACGATTGTTGGTCGAGATCGCATGTATGACCTTGCAGTCTTATCGGTACAAAAAGGAAATCTTCCAGCGATCGTTCTTGGAGATTCTGCAAGGGTCAGCGTCGGGGATCCAGTTCTTGCGATAGGTTCACCACTAGGATTTGCAAGCACCGTGACAAGTGGAATTATCTCTGCTCTCAACCGCCCGGTCTCTGCAGGTTCGGTTGGATCTGAATCCTATGTAAATGCAATTCAAACTGATGCTGCGATTAATCCAGGAAATTCAGGCGGAGCACTTATCGATGCCCAAGGAAGAATAATCGGAATCAACTCTGTTATCGCAACTCTTTCATCAGATTCAACAAGTGGAAGCATCGGACTTGGATTCTCGATTCCAATCAATGAGGCTAAACGCGTTATCGATGAGATTATCGCAACAGGTAAATCCACGCGACCTGTTCTTGGAGTTTACTTCTCGGATACATATACAGGAATCGGCGCAAAGATTGAAACTGTTATTCCAGGCGAAGCAGCTGGTTCCGCAGGGATTCCTTCCGGCGCAATTATTCGTTCGATCGATGGAACAAAGATCACCAATAGAGAGAGCGCAATCGTGAAGATTCGTTCATATGCACCGAAGAGTCTCATTACGATTATCTGTGATCTTCCATCGGGTGGGTCGAAGACATTTAATGTAACCCTGGGTGTTGCAGCGTCAGTTTTATAGTTCCGTAACATTCGCGTTACAGGAAACCACTAGAATCGGGCCATGGCCCTTTTCACATTGAACATATCCCTGCCCGACCGCCCTGGTTCACTAGGCACTATCGCATCAGCTATTGGCGCGGCAGGTGGCGATATCCGTGGTCTCGTCGTACTCGAATCCATAGATGGGCGCGGATTCGATGAGATTACCGTGGCGGTTCCAGGAACCGATCCAACCGATCTTGTCGAACTCTTGGGCTCAATTGGCGGCGTTGAAGTAATGAGCGTTACAGCAAAGGATTGATGCCTAACCTTTATTAGAGAATAACCTCACGTAGTTGAGTTGCAGATTGTTCTGGTTTCATATCCATAATAAAAGCGCCCATTGCCGATTCGCTTCCTGAAAGATATTTCAATTTTCCAGGCGCACGTCGAACGCTGCAGATCTGCCAGTGAAGTCGCAAGAGATCGCGTCCAACACGCACAGGGGCTTGATGCCATGTTGCGATGTATGCCATGTTGATTCCA
>CANJXW010000067.1 GCA_947478965.1 Candidatus Nanopelagicaceae bacterium
GGCTTCCTGGGACGCTGAGAGATGTAGAAAGATGAGAATTGAGATTTATGCTGGCAAAGAATCCGACGAAAGCGACAAGAGACCAAGCGGTAAGAACAATGAATCGCTTTCGCACTACAAGTCGAGTCCATTGCTCTAGCACTGGATGATTCTATCGATATCGCAATCATGCATTGAAATCTTCAAGATATTTCTAAGTAATGAGGGCTAGCACGTGCCTTAAACCATTTCCAAGAGTGCACTCGTGGCATACGCTCGAAACAAGAGTTTTGGAGAGGAATTTTTCGTGGCACACATCGTGATTCTTGGCGCTGGTATTGCTGGACATACCGCTGCGCTGCATGCGAAACGACTATTAGGTAAGAAACATAGAGTTACGGTCATTTCGCCGAATTCGAAGTGGAATTGGATCCCATCAAATATATGGGTTGGTGTGGGCAAGATGAAACAAGAGCAGGTGACTTTCCCGCTTGCGCCAATCTATGAACGTAAGAAAATCGAGTTCCACCAAGGGCTTGCTAAAAGTATCTACCCAGAAGGGGATTCATCGACAGCCTCGCCCTTTGTAGAAATTGAATATACCGATGAGGCAAGGCGCGGTCAGATTTCGCGAATTGAATATGACTACCTTGTAAATGCAACCGGGCCTAAATTGAATTTTGCAGCAACGCAAGGTCTTGGACCAGACGGACATACCGTTTCAGTCTGCACTTCAGGCCATGCAATCGAAGCTGCTCAAGCGCTCAAAAATGTTATTGAAGTATTGAAAACGGGGAAGCGGCAGAGTCTTGCAATTGGTGTCGGACATGGAACCTGCACATGCGAAGGTGCAGCCTTTGAATACACCTTTAACGTCGAACATGAGTTAAGAGTGGCGGGAGTCCGCGAACTTGCCACGATTTGCTACATAACGAACGAGAACGACCTTGGCGACTTTGGAGTCGGGGGAATGGTTTTTACTCAGCAGGGATTCCAAACAACGAGCAAACTTTGGACAGAGTCACTCTTTCGCGAGCGTGGAATACACGCAATCACCGGGGCGCACGTAGAAAAAGTTGAACCTGGTCAAATTTTCTACGAACTCATTGATGGCACAAAAGACGTTTTACCTTTTGATTTTGCGATGCTGCTGCCACCGTTTCGTGGAGTCGATCTCAAAGCATTCAATAAATCCGGTGCAGATATTTCGGAACTTCTCTTTGCTCCAAGCGGGTTTATGAAAGTTGATGCTGATTACACCCCCAAGCCATATGAAGAATGGCGCGCTGAAGATTGGCCTAAGAGCTATCGAAATCCAAGTTATCCGAATATTTTTGCAGTTGGAATCGCTTTTGCGCCTCCACATCAAATTTCAAAACCCATGAAGTCGCCTAATGGCACGCTCATTGCGCCATCTCCTCCACGCACGGGAATGCCTTCTGGAATTATGGGAAAGCTCTCCATTATGAGCATTAAAGAACTTATCGAACAAGGCGAAGGCGCAAAAGTTCCGACTGCATCGATGGCAGATATGGGAGCTGCTTGCGTCGCATCTGCTGGATCAGGGTTACGAAAAGGCAGCGCTGCATCCATGACGATGTATCCAATTGTCCCCGATTACATCAAATATCCAGGAACTGGCCGAAGCGCTGAAGATACATTCGGCGAAATTGGGTTAAGTGGGCACTGGGTTAAGTTGCTCTTGCACTACATGTTTATTTATAAAGCCAAAGCCCGCCCGGGCTGGTCCTTGATTCCAGAGTGAGGGTTGATTATGTACAACGCAGATGAAGTAATTTCACATGCACCACTTCCAACCGAAAAGACTCTCCGGGCTAGGCGGAATATCTTTATTCAATTATGGCGCTTTATTGCGATCAACTTTAAGATGATTAAGATGATTCGCAAAGGTCATCACCCGATGGAGAAGAAAAAGTAATCAGTAATTATTTAAATCTCTAGCTTGTACCCAAGTCCTCGGATTGTCTGCAGCAACTTTGGATTAGCTGGATCTTCCTCTATCTTCGAGCGAAGACGCTTGACATGGACATCGAGAGTTTTTGTATCTCCAAAGTAATCGCCACCCCAGACGCGATCTATAAGTTGGTTTCGCGTCAAGACTCGACCTGAATTTCGCATAAGAAACTCGAGAAGTTCGAACTCTTTTAGTGGCATTGAAACAGTCTCAGAATTTACAGTTACTTGATGCTTATCGATATTCATTCGAATTGGTCCAACGGTCAAGATTCCAGCCTCTTCGCTTGAATCAACACCATTAATCTGGCGACGAAGGACGGCTTTGATGCGCGCCAATAATTCGCGTGAAGAATATGGCTTAGTCACATAATCATCTGCACCAAGTTCAAGGCCAACAACCTTGTCGATCTCTGCATCTTTGGCAGTAACCATAATGATGGGAACCTGAGAAGTTGTGCGAATTGTGCGGCACACTTCCGTGCCTGAAACCTCTGGAATCATGAGGTCAAGAAGGATTAGATCGGCTCCTTCTTTGGCGAAAATCTCAAGGGCTTGGCGCCCAGTTTCAGCTACGGAGACTTCAAATCCCTCTTTTTCAAGGAGAAAGGTGAGGGCTTCAGAAAATGAAATTTCATCTTCAACGATAAGAATTTTTGTCATGAGCTCGCCTCATCTGATTCGTAGATAGGAAGACGAATGGAAAATGTACTTCCCACTCCTTGCGCGCTCCATACCTTTACTTCGCCACCATGTTTGGCAACGATATGTTTTACGATCGAGAGCCCAAGTCCTGTGCCACCAGTTTCACGTGAGCGAGCGGGATCTACTCGATAAAACCGTTCAAATATTCTTTCGATCTCTGTATCCGGAATTCCAATTCCTTGATCGGTCACAGAGATATCAACGATTCCGTTCTCTGATTTTGTAGTGATAGAAACTGTTGTTTTTTCAGGGGAGTAATTAATTGCGTTCTCAATCAGATTGTGAATAGCCATAATCAATAGTTCGCGATCACCTAAAACATTCGCATCTGTTCGACTCGCATAATTAACTGTGATTTGTCGGGAATCTGCATTGGTCCTGCACTGATCAATTGATTCACGGATGAGATCGGAAACGTCATATTCGTGAGCCACCTTAAGTGGATCTGCATCTTGGACGCGAGAGAGTTGGATAATTTCTTGCACGAGATCTGTTAAGCGACGGGCTTCAGATTGCATGCGCGTGGCAAATCGTGCGACTGCAACAGGGTCATCTTTCGCCCCAAGTACCGCTTCGCTTAGGAGAGATAGCGCGCCAATGGGAGTCTTTAATTCGTGAGAAATATTGGCAACGAAGTCACGTCGAATTTCATGGACGCGCGTTGCTTCACTTTCATCACTGATGAGAACGAGTACCAGTTCTCCTTCTGAAAGTGGCAGGACATTGACGGTGAGCTCGTGCCTGCCTTCGCCGATCGGACCACGTGCGATGTCGATAAGCCCCATTTGCTTGGTATTTGTTCGCCTGACGACACGGATGAGAGCCAATAATTCGGGGCTCTGTAGTCGATCCTCCTTGAGGATTCCAAGTCGCTCGATCCCCGGGCTGGCATAGATCGGAATATCTCCGGGGGCGAGCACAAGGCAATCGCCTTCGAGTTGGCTGAGGGCGCTGACGAGCAAAGTAGGTAGGTTCGACTCACTTTTTGAGTGTGAATTTTCCCGGTAGCGCCTCATAAGGCAACTCTATAGCCTGGGAAAGCTCGTTCACCTTCCGTTCATCTAATGGACTGAATCCATTCATGAAGGCGTCCTAGCGTGCGGGCATGGCACTTATTCGCTCAGTCTTCCAAGATGAACTAGATGGCGTTTCCCAGTCACTCGTTGATCTCACCACGATGGTCTCTGTATCGATTGCAAAGGCGACCAAGGCAATCTTGTCTGCCGATCTTTCCCTTGCAGAGGAAGTCATCGCAACCGATGATCACATCGACACTTTCCAACATGACTTAGATGCGCGCATCATCGACATTATTGCAAGACAACAACCTGTCGCATCTGACCTTCGCGCACTTGTCACCGCACTGCGTATGTCAGCAGATCTCGAGCGTATGGGGGATATGTCCCACCACGTTGCAAAAATTGCGCGACTTCGCCATCCGGCGCTCGCAGTGCCTGGAGAGCTCCATGACATGTTCGAAGCCATGGGCGCTGCTGCATTTAAAATTGTAGAAAAAACTGGTGTTGTTATTGGATCTCGCGATACTGAAATGGCTCTTGAAGTCGAACGCGATGATGATGAAATGGACCGACTGCACCGAAAATTAATTAGCACACTCGTAGAGCCAAACTGGGCGCACGGAGTTGAATGTGCAATTGATCTAACACTTCTGGGCCGTTACTACGAACGTTTTGCTGACCATGCGGTATCTGTTTCACGTCGGGTTTACTTCTTGGTTACAGGAAAGTTCGCCTAAAGTGTCAATCGATTCCCCTGCAATTCCAACTCCCCGCGTCATCACAACTGAGCCACGTCGCTCAGATAAAATTTTCCGTGGTGTTGTAACCACTG
Source organism: Candidatus Nanopelagicaceae bacterium (assembly GCA_947478965.1). Taxonomy (GTDB): domain Bacteria; phylum Actinomycetota; class Actinomycetes; order Nanopelagicales; family Nanopelagicaceae; genus Planktophila. Next base: position 4,510 of record CANJXW010000067.1, read on the forward strand.
GCGGGCTTTCATCTCTTGTGATTCTTGGGTTGATTGCCTTCTTCCTTGCTTACAGTGGATTTGAAGTCCTTCGCCAAGAAGGCTTTCGCTTTATTACTTCATCTGATTGGTCTA
>CANJXW010000068.1 GCA_947478965.1 Candidatus Nanopelagicaceae bacterium
CAACGACGCGTGGGAAGGATTTGTCGGCGGCATCGATCGCCGCAGAGAAGGTCGCCGCGATCTCCTTAAATGCTCGATATTGAAGAAGGCGGGCAAAGAGGATATCTCGAGCCTCAAGAAGGGCTAGATCGACCTCGTCTTCAACCTCTCCGCTTGGAAGCAGGCGAGCGGCTTTAAGATCTAGCAAGGTAGCGGCGATCACGAGGAACTCAGTCGCCTGGTCTAACTGCCACCCTTCACCGCTTACTTCAAGGGCGCGGATAAAGGAGATAAATTCATCGGTCACCATGCTCAAAGAGACCTCGGTGATATCCATCTTATGGCGCGAGATCAACTGAAGGAGGAGATCGAAAGGTCCATCAAAGTTTGCTAGGTGGACGCTAAAGCCCGCACCGACTTCTTCCTTCGCAAAAGCCGCTTCAACCGCAGTATCTACGGGAGCTTGGCTCTTCTCATCAACTGGCATATCCACGGACGAACCTTACTTCCTTACTTGCTCAAATCAGTACTCCGCGCGTAGAGTCGCGCCAACAGAAAGAGGTTTCTCGCTTGAACGCTAAATCGACATTTGATGCAGATGTGGCTACTACTGCAACCCTGTTAGGCCACTCACCTCAGAACTTTCGCATCCCAGAAGCTCCAACGCCTGGGCAGAGCGCGAAGGTTATTGCAATCTTTAATCAAAAAGGTGGCGTCGGTAAGACAACGACAACGATCAACTTAGGGGCAGCACTTGCCGAACTTGGTCGTCGCGTACTTCTCGTGGACTTCGACCCGCAGGGTGGTCTCTCACTTGGACTTGGCGTTAACGCCCACAGCTTGCCACTAGAGAACACTGTCTACTTTGCCTTAATGACAGCAGATGCGAAGATCGATGAGATTGTTTTGAAATCTTCCGTAGCCAATCTTGATTTTCTTCCCGCAAACCGCGATCTTGGAACTGCTGAAACAACTCTAGGAGCAGAAATCGGCGGACAGCAATATCTCAAGCGCGCACTTGCTCGGTTGAAAGATGATTACGACGTAATTCTCATTGACTGCCAACCAACAATGGGGCAACTGACTATTAACGCACTTGTCGCCTCTGATGAAGTCATCGTTCCTTTGCAATGTGAATACTTTGCGCTCCATGGATTTATTGAGCTCAAAGGCAATATCGATAAGGTGAAGAACTTCCTCAATCCTGATCTCAAACTTGTAGGTATTCTTGCGACGATGTACGAGAAGAAGACTCTTCATAATCGTGAAGTTCTCACAGCAATCTTAGAGAAATATCCTGAAGATGTCTTTGAAACAATTATTGCCAAGACAATCCGTTTCTCTGAAACAACGGTTGCTGGCGAACCCATCACAAGTTATGCATCATCATCTGGTGGCGCAGCTTCATATCGCCGACTTGCACGAGAACTAATCGCCAGAGGAGGCGCACGATGACACGTAGAGCTAGTTTGCCAGGTGCCGATGAACTCTTTCGCGCCAATACGCCAGCGTTAAGCGCGGTTCGCCAGGTTGTTGCAGAACCACAAGAGAGCCCCGTTGCAAAAGCTGCGCCAGCCTTCACTAATCAGACGAAGAAGGGCGTGCGATCAATTCCTCGTCGTCGCGTTACTGCAGTTGATAAATCTCCTTCAGGTCGCGAACGTCACGACGAGAAAATTACCGTCTACCTTTCACCTGATGAGCTCTACGATATTGATCAAGCGCGTTTAACTCTGCGCGGAGACCTTGGACTTGCCGTTGATCGCGGCCGAATCGTTCGCGAATCGATCGCTGTCATCATCGCTGATTTAGAGGCCAAGGGAGATCAAAGCATCTTGGCTCGTCGTCTCCGAGGTTTATAAATTCTTCCCTAGCGCGCCCTAGGGTGCGCAGTTGAATAAGCTTCTCTTACCTTGTCGATCGTGACGAGGGTGTAAATCTGCGTTGTTGTCACCGATGCATGCCCCAAGAGCTCTTGGACAACGCGAATATCTGCGCCTCCATCCAAGAGATGGGTAGCATAAGAATGTCGAAATACGTGCGGAGATATCTTCCCGGTAAAACCGGTAGCAATCGCAGCATCCGAGACGATCTGCCAAATGCTTTGGCGGGTTAATCGTCCACCACGTGAGTTAAGAAAGAGCGGTGCATCATCTGCTTTAGCTTTTACCTTTTCAGATAACCCAGGTCGAGTCCGAACCAAGTAATTATCTATTGCAGTTCGCGCAAAAGAGCCCAATGGAACGATTCTCTCCTTTGAGCCCTTACCTTTTACTTTGATTGTTGCCACTTCATTTCCATCAACAGTGATTACTCCAAGGTCGCGTAAGTTCGCCGTCACTACTTCACTTACGCGAGCTCCACTGCTGTAGAGAAGTTCGAGAATTGCATGATCACGAAGTGAGGTGAGATCTCCTTCGTGAAGTGAACTATCAATCATTGCCGTAATTTGAGAAATCGTAAGAGCCTTAGGAAGCCTTCGTGAAAGCTTGCTTCTCTCGGTCTCCCCTGTCGGATCATTGACTGAGCCCTCGCGAGATGCATATTTATAGAAGGAGCGAAGGGCCGAAATTGTTCTATTGATACTTGATGGTGAAAGTTCGCGAGCCTTCAAGTCAACTTCGAAATCTAAAACATCCTGTGGTTGCAATGATGTAAAATCTAGAGATTTATCGTGCAGAAATTGAGAGAATTTTCCAAGATCTCGCGAATATGCAGAAATAGAATTGAGCGCTAGGCCTCGTTCAATTTGAAGATGATCTAGAAAATCTCTCGCTGACTTTTCAAACGTTATAGCCATGGGCAGTAGCCACTTCTACGTAAAGCACCTTGCCCGCATGAACGTTAACTCCCTTTGCAAGGGCAGAGTCTTGCGCAACCGCGCTCTCCCACCCCTTATTTGCTAGAGCTAAGACATATGGAAGAGTTGCATTGGTCAACGCATAAGTCGAAGTCACTGGCACGGCGCCTGGCATATTTGCAACGCAATAAAAGGTTGAACCATGAACGGTATATGTTGGTTCGGCGTGAGTAGTTGGACGTGAATCCTCGAAACATCCACCTTGGTCAATTGCGATATCAACCAGAACTGATCCTGGTTTCATCATTGCTACCTGAGCATTCGACACTAGTTTCGGTGCTTTGGCACCATGGACTAGGACCGCACCGATAACTAAATCTGCAGTCTTAATCTCTGTATCGATCGCATGCAGCGTTGATGCAAGAGTCTTGATGGCACCGTTATAGAGCGAATCAATGTGAGCAAGGCGAGCAAGGTTTCGATCTAAGATCGTGACATCTGCTCCCATGCCTTTTGCAATGACCGCTGCATTAAGCCCTGCAACTCCCCCACCAATGACAACAACTTTTCCTGGTGCTACTCCTGGTACGCCAGCTAAGAGAACTCCACGTCCACCATGTGGTTTTTGTAGAGCTGTTGCACCGACTTGTGTTGCAAGTCGACCCGCAACTTCGCTCATGGGCGCAAGAAGTGGCAGCGTTCCATTTAATTCAACTGTCTCGTATGCGATCGCTGTTGTGCCACTTGCTAACAAAGCATCAGTACAGACTTTCGAAGCCGCTAGATGAAGGTAGGTAAAGAGGATTTGATCCCGGCGCAATCGAGAACATTCGATCTCAATTGGCTCTTTAACTTTTACGATCATGTCAGCCGTTAGCCAAATCTTCTCGATATCTGGTTCGATGGTGGCGCCGACTGCGATGTATTGCGCGTCAGTGATTGCGCTGCCAAGCCCAGCTCCAGTTTCAACGACAACGAAATGGCCAGCGCGAATGAGTTCAAAGGCGCCTTCCGGCGTCAGTGCGACGCGAGATTCGTGAACCTTAATTTCCTTCGGGACGCCAACGAGCATGTCTAACCCTTCGAAGCTATAGCGGCTGCAACCAATCCAACAAAGAGAGGATGCGGACGTGTAGGCCTTGAACGTAGCTCTGGGTGAGCTTGTGTACCTACGTAGTAAGGATGTACCTCTTGAGGTAATTCTACAAACTCAACGAGATCGCGCTCTTTGAAAACGCCTGAGAAGACAAGACCAGCCTTTGTCAGCACATCTCGATAATCGTTATTTACTTCATAGCGATGGCGATGGCGTTCGGAAATCTCATCCGCGCCATATGTTTTTGCAACGACGGAACCAGGAGTGAGCGTGGCTTTATAGAGACCAAGGCGCATTGAGCCGCCCATATCTGCCTCGCCAGCAACGATCTCTTTCTGTCCATCCATTGTCGAGATAACGTGGGAGCCAGATTCTGGTGTGAACTCAGCAGTATTTGCATCAGGTATCCCCGCCAAATTGCGTGCCGCTTCAATTACCATGCACTGTAAACCGAGACATAAACCAAGAGTTGGAATCTTGTGCGTACGTGCATATGTAAGTGCGCCGAGTTTTCCTTCAATGCCTCGGACACCAAATCCACCTGGAACACAGATTGCATCAACATCGCCAAGGGCCTTTGCGGCACCTTCTGGAGTTTCACAGTCGTCGCTAGGTATCCAAACGATTATCACCTTTGCATTATTCGCAAAGCCTCCCGCGCGAAGAGCTTCTGAGACAGATAAGTAAGCATCAGGAAGATCGATATATTTTCCGACGAGTGCAACCTTAACA
>CANJXW010000069.1 GCA_947478965.1 Candidatus Nanopelagicaceae bacterium
ATCTTACTTGGACGACAGAGGTATTGGAGCGATACGGTTACGCCGCTATGTCAATGAAATTGAAACCGCTATCGCAGACGCCATCTATTAGCGTGATCCTTCCTGTTCTCAATGAGCAAGCCCATCTCTTTCAATCGATCACATCCATTCTTGCTCAGGAATATCTCGGCCAATTTGAAGTTATTCTCGCTCTCGGCCCATCGACAGATAAGACAGATGAGATCGCACAAAGCCTTGCTGCACGTGATTCAAGAGTGATTCTCCTTTCAAATCCAACAGGAAAGACCGCTGCAGGGCTCAACGCTGCGATTGCGCGATCGAGCAACGAGATCATCGTCCGCGTTGATGGGCATGCCGAGCTGCCTCAAGATTATCTAGCCACAGCAGTTGAGATTCTTCGAGCAACGGGTGCGGTTAACGTTGGCGGCATCATGGGCGCGGACGGAATTACGCCCTTTGAAAAAGCGGTTGCTCGCGCAATGCGTAGCGCTCTCGGAGTTGGATCATCACGTTTTCATACTGGGGGAGAAGCCGGGAGCGTCGATACCGTCTACCTTGGCGCTTTTAGACGCGATGCTTTGATTGAAGCTGGTGGGTTTGATATTCGATACACACGCGCTCAAGATTGGGAGTTAAATTTCCGATTGCGCAAAAATGGTGGATCTATCTATTTCGATCCGCGCCTCCATGTGACCTATAGGCCGCGTCCAAATATCAAAAAACTTGCAAAACAATATTTTGAATATGGGCGCTGGCGACGCGTCGTCTCTCGAAATCACTCAGGAACAATTAATTATCGCTACCTTGCTCCGCCGCTGGCCCTTGTTGGGACAGTGACATCGCTACTTCTTGGCGCGCTCATCTCTTCAATACTCTTCATTCCCGCATGTATTTACGGACTCTTTATTGTGGCTTCATCGATAGTTATTTCACACTCACTTCGGGAATTTTTCTTACTTCTTGTGATTATGCCAACTATGCATTTTGCGTGGGGTCTGGGTTTTCTCACATCTCCTAAGACTCTCGTCCCCGTCTTGAAGTAGGTGGAGCAAGGGCTGCGGTAGCCTTCTCGTATATGAGCACTCCCATGAACGTCTATGAGCCATTTCGCGCTGGATTGCCGCCAATGCGGGCATATCTGCGCTCGCTCTGGAGCCGGCGTGCATTTATCTCTGAATTCTCGCGCTCTCAATTGCGTGAACAAAATTTTGGATCGGTCTTCGGTCAGCTCTGGTTGATACTCAATCCGCTCTTGCTCTCTGGGGTCTATTTCCTCCTCATTTACATTATCGGTGGAAGCAGTGACTCTTCTCGCTTCGCCCACCTGACATCTAGTCTTTTCTTGTTCTATCTCATCAGCAACTGCCTTACCGGCGGCGTCAAATCAATTACTGCGGGTGGTCGATTAATTCTCAATACAGCGTTCCCCAGAATTATGTTGCCTCTGTCTGCAGGAGTTGTTGCGCTCTTTCGTTTTATCCCAACGCTCGCTGTTATATTCGTTATTAGATCTATCGTTGGCCTTACATATTCATGGCAGATGTTATGGGCAATTCCCATTTTAGCAATTGCACTTCTACTTGGATTTGGGCTGGCAATCTTGATTTCGTGTATCAATGTTTACTTCCGAGATATCACAAGCTTCCTTCCCTACATGGTCAGAACGCTGCTGTATCTATCACCCGTTCTCTATGAAGCTAAAACTTTGCCAGAGAGATTTCAGAAACTCGAAGCAGCAAATCCTATTTATCATCTTCTTGATTCGTGGTCTCAGGTGATGGTGTACGCACAAGCGCCATCACTTTCTTCAATGCTCCAAGCACTCGCATGGGCGCTGGGTATTTTGATTTTCGGTTCCTATTTCTTCTTAGCTAGGGAGCGTGATTTCGCTGTCCGACTCTAGCCTTGATGCACATGGAATTCATCACGAGCATCCAAAAAATGGTATTGCTGTGTCAATAACTCACGTAGGTCTGACCTACACAACATCAATTGAGAAGCGACCAACTCTCAAGAAACGTCTGACATCACTTGGACGTGGAAGAAAGTACACACGGGTTGTTAAAGCGCTCAATGATGTGTCTCTAGATGTTCATTACGGAACAGTCTTAGGTGTGATTGGTTCAAATGGCGCTGGAAAATCATCTTTAATGCGCGTGATTTCAGGAATTGTTCCACCCTCGCAAGGCCGAGTTGAGGTCTATGGCTCTGTCAGCACGCTCCTTGCCCTCGGAGTTGGATTCAATCCATCGCTCACGGGAAGAGCCAATGTCTATCTCGGCGGTCTTGCCGCAGGAATGACGCGCGCTCAGATCGACCGACAATTTGATGAAATCGCTGACTTTTCCGAGTTAGGTGATGCAATCGATGTTCCGATGCGCACATATTCCTCTGGAATGTTTGCTCGCCTTGCATTCTCTGTAGCTGCAACAGTGAAACCAGATATTTTAATTGTTGATGAGGCTCTGAGCACGGGTGATGCAAAGTTTAAAGAGAAGAGCCTCAACAGGATCAAAGAGTTGCGCACCGATGATCGCGCACTCATCCTTGTAAGCCACGCGATGGCAACGATTGCTGATGTCTGTAACGAAGTCGTCTGGCTACATAAAGGCGCTGTCATGATGCGCGGAGAACCGACTGCGACCATCAAGGCGTATCAAGATTTCATGCAGGTAAGAAAGAGTGCAGCCTCTGATGAGGACGTTTAAGAAGTTCGCTGTACTGCTCTCTCTACTCCTTGCTCTACCTACCTCACCATCCTTTGCCTCAGAGCCACCGAGCGTTTTTGCTTTCTCAGGTGCAGGTTACGGGCACGGCGTCGGAATGAGTCAGATTGGTGCACGAGCAAAAGCGCTCTTGGGTGAATCTGCGACATCAATTTTGAATTATTACTATTCAGGCACCGTGGTTGAGACTGCAACCGATACCCAGACGGTAAGGATTAATGTTGGCCATCTCCTAACAAGTGCAAAATTTAGATCTGATACAAAAGGTTCTGCACTTGAATTGTTAGCAGGAGATATTGTTGAAACAGGTACCGCGCCAATCTTATTTTCTCTGCCTGCAAAAGCAGTTATTACTGTCTCGATGAATGGATCGGTCATTTCGGTATCAACCACAATTGATAAGAAAACTTCTCTTGTTGCACTTGGGAAGTCATTTACTCTCAGATGGAGCGGAACTCGTTACTTAGATGGAGTTCCATCAGTTATGACAATGACGCAAGGCGTTCAAGCGGTCAAATATCGACATGGTCAGATGCAGATTAAGGTCGTTAAAAGTAAGGCGCATGGCGATCGTATGGAGATAACAAATTCACTTCGCCTCGGGGATGAATATCTCTGGGGAGTAAGCGAAGTTCCTTCATCATGGCCAGCAGCTGCTTTGCAAGCCCAAGCCATTGCATCGCGTACATATGCACTTGTGCGCGCTACGGCGATAAAGAGCGCATGCGATTGCAATCTTTATGGCTCGATTAGCGATCAAACTTTTGCGGGATATTCCAAAGAGAGTGAAGCAAAGTATGGAGCGCTCTGGAAGAACGCAGTGACTTCGACTGCCGGCCAGGTCATCACATATTTGGGCTCGCCGATTAGCGCTTATTTCTCTTCATCTACCGGGGGAGTTACCGAAACTTCACAGAATGCGTGGGGAACGGCAACGGGATACACCTTGAGTGTTTCTGATACCGCCAGCGCTGATATTAAATTAAATCCACGTTTTGCAAGTTGGCAACGCTCTCTTTCGCAACAAGTGATTGCCAGCGCATTCTTACTTCCTGATGTTGCAAGCCTTAAGGTCATCTCGATCAATGCAACGGGGACAGTTGCTCAGGTTCAGGCGACGAGCCTTCTGGGTAAGTCAGTAACTCTTCGCGGCGAAACCTTTAGAAGCAGGACGAAACTTCCTTCTGCTTGGTTTACTGTGAATGAAGAATTGAGTTAAGTCCACCCCAGGTGCCGGTACGCAGAACTACTTCAAGGCAACCATCTTGAGAATTTCTGCGAAAGAGTAAGTTATCGGCGCCAGAGAGCGTTGCTGCCTTAACAATTTCTCCATCTGGAAGACGAACCTTTCCCGCTGCAGTTATATAGGTTCCAGCCTCGATGACGCAGTTATCACCGAGTGAGATTCCCACTCCAGAATTTGCTCCGAGTAAACATTTTTCTCCAATAGAGATAACTTCTTTTCCGCCACCGCTGAGAGTTCCCATAATGGATGCTCCGCCACCGACATCAGTGCCATCACCGACAACAACGCCAGCAGATATTCGCCCCTCAACCATCGAGACACCGAGTGTTCCGGCATTGAAGTTCACGAAACCTTCATGCATCACAGTTGTGCCAGCAGAAAGGTATGCGCCTAATCGAACGCGATCGGCATCTGCAATGCGGACACCACTTGGCAGGACGTAATCAACCATTCGCGGAAACTTATCGACGCTCAAAACGCTTATATGTCCATGGCGAACACGAAGCGCCGCGCGAACATCTTCAAAACCTTCAACCGAACATGGGCCAACAGTTGTCCAGACGACATTTGTCAGCAATCCAAATATTCCATCCATCGATGCAGC
>CANJXW010000070.1 GCA_947478965.1 Candidatus Nanopelagicaceae bacterium
AATCACCGAAGGAGAAGTTTCCACACATTTGAAAGAATGATGCATGACGAGTTGTCTTTCCAACTTCATCAATATCAAGGGTACGCACACACTTCTGAACTGATGTCGCACGCTTGTAAGGTGGCGTTACTTCACCAAGGAAGAAGGGTTTAAAGGGCACCATTCCTGCATTAACAAGGAGAAGGTTTGGATCATCTGCGATAAGCGACGCTGAAGGAACCACGGTATGTGTTAAACCCTGATTGTTTTCACTTTCAAAAAAGCGCAACCAACGTGAACGTATTTCAGCGGATTCCACAGTGTCTAATTACGCAGACTTCTTCTTCTTTGCGCGACCCTTTTTAAGTTGGGTCGCACTGAGGAGAGCTCCGGCAATTTTTAGCGCAGGCCCGCCCTTATCCATAAAACCAGTCGTCGCTTCAGATACCTTCGTTGTTACATCTTCAACGTTCTTGGTAATACGAGCGATGCTTTCAAGCGGAGTGTTAACGAGTTCAACGGTACGTGTGGACTGGTGGATAAGAGGCGCAGTCTCATCGGTAATCGCTTTAAGAGAGAGTTTTGCCTCATCTATCAGGCGCCCCAATCGAATTACCGCATACGAGATGGCGATGGCGATAACGAGTAATGAGCATGCAGCAATGATCGTTGCGATTCCGCCTGGACCCATCTTCGTACCTCCTCATATATCTCGATATGTTGTAATCCTACCCGAATGCGCTCAAGGGAGCGCTAATTTACTCTGAAGTGCTCGAGCTTTTAGCGTCCTTCGGTGGAATCACTTCTGGTACCCAATCAATCCCGCTCTCCTTGCGTTGCGCTGGAGTAATCGGGGTAGGAGCGCCGGTGAGTGGATCTCCCCCACTTGCTGTCTTTGGAAAGGCAATGACTTCACGAATTGAATCACTGCCTGTAAGAAGCGCGCATACGCGATCTAGACCAAGTGCGATTCCGCCATGAGGTGGTGGTCCATAATTAAATGCCTCAAGAAGAAATCCAAACTTACTGTTGGCTTCTTCATCACTCAATCCAATAACAGTAAATACATCTTTCTGAATTTCGCGATCGTGGATACGGATTGAACCACCACCGAGTTCTGTACCGTTTAAGACAATGTCATATGCATAGGCAAGGGCTGATGCAGGATCTTCCTTAAATGTCTTTGCAAACTCAGGCTTAGGACCAGTAAATGGATGGTGAACAGCGGTCCATCCACCATTATCTGTTGGCTCAAACATTGGTGCATCAACAATCCACACGAATTCCCATGCGCCTTCATTGATAAGACCACAACGTTTTCCAACTTCAAGTCGCACTGCTCCAAGGAGGGCAAGAGATGCAGATCGCTCTCCTGCTGCAAAAAAGACAGCATCGCCAGGCTTTGCACCTGATGCAGTAACTATTCCCGCCTGTTCTTCTTCTGAAATATTTTTAGCTACTGGGCCTCCAAGAGTTCCATCTGCATTTACCAAAATATAAGCAAGGCCGCGAGCCCCACGTGCCTTCGCCCAGTCCTGCCACGCATCAAGTTCGCGGCGTGGAGAATCAGCGCCACCTGGCATTACTACCGAGCCAACATACGGAGCTTGGAAAACTCGAAAGGGTGTTGATGCAAAGAAAGAAGTTAATTCGACAAGTTTGAGATCAAATCGTAGGTCAGGCTTATCAGATCCATAATTCGACATTGCATCGGCATATGTCATATGTGGGATCGGAGTCGGAATGTCGTAACCAACAGCTTCCTTCCATACCTTGACGAGAAGTTTTTCGGCGACTGCGAGAATATCCGCCTGATCGATGAAGGACATCTCAATATCGAGCTGAGTGAATTCTGGTTGACGATCTGCTCGGAAATCTTCATCTCTAAAGCAGCGCGCAATCTGGTAGTAACGCTCCATGCCTGCGACCATCAATAACTGTTTGAAAAGTTGAGGCGATTGAGGAAGGGCATACCAGCTACCGGGCTGCAAGCGAACAGGGACTAGGAAATCTCGGGCACCTTCTGGCGTTGATCTCGTTAGATAAGGAGTTTCGATTTCAAGAAAATCTGCATCTTCCATCACGCGTCGAATCGTCGACGTGACTTTAGAGCGAAGACGTAAGTTCGCAGCAGGCTTTTCGCGACGTAGATCTAAGTATCGATAGCGCAAGCGAACTTCTTCTGAAATTTCTGAATCGTTTCCGCTATCAACGGGAAATGGCAAGGGAGCAGATTCGCTCAGGACCACGACCGTATCCCCCATGACTTCAATCGCTCCTGTTGCAATTCCATCATTTTCATTGCCGGCAGGGCGAAGAACGACCTCACCCGTAATCTGTAGACACCATTCTGCGCGCAATTGACCGGCGAGGGCTTCATCACGGATAACAACTTGAACTGATCCCGTTGCATCACGTAGATCTATAAAGGCGACGCCTCCATGATCTCGGCGACGAGAAACCCAACCTGCAAGTGAGACGACCTGTCCGGCATCGCTAGCTCGAAGCGAGCCAGCATCATGGGTTCTTAACATATCTTGCGCCTCATTTACATATTCTTATGGTTCATGGAAATCGTAGAACTATTCGTGCTTCGAGCCTCTAGCGTGAAAGGCTTTCTAAGAGAACCTCTCGCAAGACCTCAATCTTAACCGAAGAAGTCGAGCCATCGGCCATCTCCTTGAGTTCCACAACGCTGGATGAAATTTCACTCTCTCCAAGAACGATGACATAACGAGATCCGCTCTTATCGGCGGCTTTCATAGCTCCTTTAAGGGCTCGATCACCAAATGCTAACTCGGTACGAATTCCAGCAGCGCGAAGATCTGCTGCCAAGACGAGCGCTGCAGATTTTGCTCCTTCACCTAGCGGAATAATAAAGAGATCAGATGAGAATTGATCTTGAGTCAACAGCCCTTCTGATTGCGCAGCAAGAAGAACGCGGTCGACACCGAGTCCGAAACCAATTCCAGAGAGTGACTGACCACCCAAAACTTCCATCAATCCGTCGTAACGCCCACCCCCGCCAATCCCTGATTGTGCGCCGAGGCCTTCGTGGACAAATTCAAAAGTTGTACCTGTGTAGTAATCCAAGCCACGCACCATACGAGGATTAACAACATATGCCACGTTAAGTTGGTCCAAGTATTGCAAGACTGCGCTGAAGTCTTTCGTCGATTGCTCTGAAAGATAATCCTTCAAGAGCGGCGCATCGGCCATGGCGCTCTTAATCTCATCGCGTTTATCATCAAAGAGTCGAAGTGGATTGATTGCTGCTCGCGCCTTGGTGGCATCATCTAATTCGAGTTTATCTATGAAAGCTACGAGGTCAACCTTATGAGCTGCACGTGACTGCGCATCTCCGAGTGAAGTTATATCAAGGCGGTAGTTCTTAAGCCCAACCTTCTTAAAACCAGCATCAGCTAGCGAAATAATTTCCGCATCAAGTGCTGGATCATTAACGCCAATTGCTTCAACACCTACTTGATAAAACTGGCGATAGCGTCCAGCTTGTGGCCTCTCTGCACGAAAGAAAGCGCCTGAGTACCAAACTTTTACAGGGAGCTGTCCGCGATCTAGACCATGTTCGATCACTGCGCGCATGACTCCTGCAGTTCCTTCGGGACGCAAGGTGATGGATCGGCCACCGCGATCTTCAAAGGTATACATCTCCTTGGAAACAACATCGGTTGATTCACCAACTCCACGAGAAAAAAGAGCTGTGTCTTCGAAGACTGGCAGTTCCATAAGTTGGTAACCAGCGTTCTTTGCTTGTGAGATTAATTGATCTCGCACCCATTCAAATGCAGAAGAAATAGGTGGAACATATTCGCTGACGCCCTTAGGCGCCTGGATCTTTTCGTATCTCATACTCTCAAGTCTTTCAGGTAGGGATTATTCTTGCGTTCAAATTTAATAGTGGTCTCGGGACCATGTCCTGGAAGAACTCGAAGATCATCTGCAAGAGTTAAGACTCGAGTTTTCAAAGTTTTCTCCATCGCTTTCGCCGATCCTGTCGGTAGATCAGTCCGCCCAATGGATCCGGCAAAGAGAACATCACCACTGAGCAAATACTCATTGTTGATCGAATACATCAGCGAACCGCGCGTATGACCTGGTGCATGTATCGCTGTAATCGAAAGACCGACAAAATCCAGAATATCCCCGTGATGAAGATCGCTCACGCTCTCGGGTTCGACAAAGGTAAAGGCTGAGAGAGATTCCATAAAGTCAGCGCCATGGCATGTCTCTGGATGGGCAAGCGCAGGGCGATCATCGACATGAATATAGGAAGAGATTCCATACCCATCGGCCAGCACTTTGACAGAGAAGGTGTGGTCTAGGTGGCCATGGGTGATCAAAGCGGCAACGGGTTTGAGGTTATTCTCACGAACGATCGTCTCGATCTCATGAGAGATATCCGGCATTCCCGGGTCGACGATGATGCATTCTTGCCCAGCACCAGTGGCAATAACCCAGCAATTGGTCGCAAACATGGGTGCGGGGTGTGAAATGACCAGCAAAAGGACCCCCTAGAGAGCGCGGATTTACGCTCTTTCCTA
>CANJXW010000071.1 GCA_947478965.1 Candidatus Nanopelagicaceae bacterium
GACAAGGGCCTTACGAAACATAATTACCTCCATAGACAATGCATGAATTCTAGCGATCTCAGAGAAAATAATCGGTCATTGCGCCTTTTTAGCGAGCGTGGAAATTGGGAAAATCATGTGAATATATCTATCGCTGGCGAATTCGCAGATTCATTCCAAGGCGGCGAACGAGCGACCGAGGAACGGAGCGAGTAATTCCAACCAAAGCTTTATATTGCCAGCCAGGGATTGATACCGCTTTGCCTGCTTTTGCATCCGACCACGCCTTGGCTACGAGTTGATCAGAGTTGATCCACATAAATTCTGGGAGCGAACTCATTCTCATCCGCGCGCGTTCATGGAATTCAGTCCTGGTGAAACCTGGGCAGAGCGCGCTGACGGTGACCCCAGTTCCTGCATGCTCTGTGTGAAGTGATTCCGAAAGTACAGTCAGATAGGACTTCGCCGCGCTATATGTACCACCTGCGATAAAGCTCGCAACGGAGGAGACATTGATGACGATGCCGCTACCGCGCTCTTTCATGGAGGGAAGGGAGACATGCATAAGGCGCATAGGAGTGCGCACTAAGACTTTAAGGAGCTCTTCTTCTCTATCTATATGGCTTAGCGAAAACGCTTTGTTAATTCCAAATCCAGCGTTATTAATCAGAACTTCAATGGGGTTCTCTTGAATGTACTGCTCGACCTTGGCGCATCCTTCAACTGTTGCTAGATCGGCGACGATTGTTTGGCATTCAATAGAGAAAGTCTTGCTGAGCGATTCTGCTCGCTCTTGCAGACGTGTTTCATCACGAGCGACGAGAACAATATTAAAGCCCTCCTTTGCAAGAAGGCGCGAGAAGCTTTCACCGATGCCCGCTGTGCCTCCAGTAATGAGCGCCCAATCTTTCATATCTTCCTCCCCAGAAAGAGTTCGCCCATTGCACCTTGCGGGACAACGGGGCGCTGCGGCGCAATCGGATTAATCTTTTGATATCCAAGCCCTTGATCTGGTCGCAGATCTACATCTCCCTTATTTGGCCATAGCGACATTGCACGTTCGGCATGCGCGGTGATTGTCAGAGAAGGATTGACTCCGAGATTTGCTGTGATTGTTGAACCATCGACGATGTAGAGAGTCGGGTAGTTAAAGACGCGATGGTAGGCATCAATCACGCCCTTGCTTTCATCTTCGCCGATCACACATCCACCAACAAAGTGCGCGGTAAATGGAGCATCTACAAGATCACCGACATGGCCTGCTGCAATTCCGCCATATTCTTTTGCAATCGCCCGGACAGATTCATTTGCTGCTGGAATATATGTGGCATTTGGCTTAAGTGGATCGTTCTGCGACGTTAGACGGAAACCAAATAACCCGCGCTTTCCTTTAACGGTGATCGATGAATCAACATCTTGCATCACCAGTGCGATGACAGTTCGCTCGCTCCAGCGGCGCACGTTAAGAATCTTCCCAACGAGGGATGGGGATTTAAGGAGCTGTCGAACCCATTGGCCACGTCGCTCCTTCGATGTGTATCCATCTGTCATCAGGGTCTGCAATAACCCCATGAAATTGCTGCCTTTTCCGTATCGAACAGGCTCAATATGGGTGTGTGCATCAGGGAAGAAGGACGAGGTAATCGCTGCGCCTTGAGTGAAGTCGATCTCTGAGCTCTTCATGATCGCGCCAGTTAACGCCTCGCTATTGGTGCGCGAAAGGGCGCCGAGACGATCTGAAATTCGTGGAAGTTTCCCAGTTGCCTTCATCTTATGAAGAAGTTTCTGACTATTGAATGCGCCAGCAGAGATCACCAGGTTTTCAGCTAAAAATTCCTGGCTTCGAATAAAACCAACTCCGGTTCGCTTGGTACGTATGACCCACTTGCCATCATGGCGTTGATGAAAGTCAGTCACAGTTGTCATCGGAAAGACTTGCGCGCCAGCGCCTTCTGCAAGACCTAAATAATTTTTTGGAAGAGTGTTCTTGGCGTTATGGCGACAACCTGTCATGCATTCGCCGCAATTGGTGCAGCCATTTCGCACGGGACCTTTTCCACCAAAGAAAGGATCAGCGACGCTTTTATTTGTTCCATCACCAAAATAGATTCCAAGCGGAGCCATCTTAAAAGTATCTTCAACGCCCATCGACTTTGCAGCAACTTTCATTGCAGCATCACTCGGAGAGAAGAATGGATTATCTATAACGCCGAGCATTCTCTTTGCTTGGTCATACCAAGGTTCTAGCTCGCTCTTCCAATCAGTAATTGATGACCACTGTGGATCGTTGAAGTATGCATCACCTGGTTGATAGAGAGTATTTGCATAAACGAGTGAGCCACCGCCGACACCTGCACCACACAAGATCAGCGCATCGGGCAAGACATGTATTCGTTGGATTCCAAAGAAACCAAGCTTTGGCATGAAGAGAAATTTACGTAAGCGCCAAGAAGTCTTTGGAAAATCACTTTCTTTAAATCTCTTACCTGCTTCGAGCACAGCAACGCTGTAACCCTTCTCGCGCAATCGAAGCGCAGTAACGGATCCACCAAAACCAGATCCGATTACTACGACATCGAACTGCGTTACTTTTGCCACGATTTAGACAGTAGCCTCTTTGAGATCGATCTCATCGACAAGGATGTCGCTTGAGTCTTCTTCGCGGATATGCCAGCTAGTTCCGTATGACTCAAGAAGATCCAAGAACGGCTTTGCATCAAACCATTCTGGGCCATTTACACCGTCTGGAACCCACACCCCGGTGTGGATGAGCTCCATCGCGATAAGTGGGTTGATCGCTGTCTGCCAAACAACTGCCTGATCGCCGTATTCGGCCATCGACCAATCGTTATCTACAACGTTATAGATATAGCAGGCATAAGGCTTGCCTTCCTTATTAAGTCCGCGAACTAATGCACCAGCGCATGTTTTTCCTTTCATGCGCGATCCAAGAGTCGCCGGATCAGGAAGTGAAGCAGCGAGAAGGTCACGAGGCGAAACTGCATGTCCTTGAACATCGACAGTATCTTTTCGATCCATTCCGAGCATATGAATTGTCTTGAGCGTTGTAATGAATTGTGCACCGAGACCGTATTTAAAGTTAACTTTCTTCGCGTCAACTTTCTGTGGAATCAATACAACTTCTTCGTGTTCAACGTTGACGCATTCAACCGGCCCGATACCTTCTGGGAAATCAAATGTTTCAATTTCACTAAATGGTTCAGTTGTATACCAACCACGACCATCTTCCCAAACGAGAGGTGGATTGAGGCATTCCTCAATCGTTGTCCAGATTGAGAACGATGGAGCGAAATCTGCACCTTCAACGGTGAGGTTCGAGCCATCGAGCACGGTAATGGAATCGATACGACTAAAGAGATGATCGGATGCGTAACGAGCAAAGACATCGCTCATTCCGGGTTCGATACCCATTCCAACGAGTGCGAAAATCTTTCGCTCGCACCAGTTCCAGTCACGAGCAAATTGCTCGTCACCAAGTTTTACGCCAGTTTCTGAATCTGGATAATGCGGATGTGGACGCGATAGCGACATCGCCATATCCATGTAATTAACATTTTCGATTTCACAAGCAAGGAAGATCGGCATAACAAATCGCGGATCGACTGCGTTGATAACAATATCTGGGTCGGCTTTGCGAATCAGGGCACGAAGATCTTCCAGTTCTGCAGCATTCACCTCCGCTGCGGAAAATCGTGCATCTTTGACTCTGGTTACTGCTTCTTCAGCGCGTGACAGGTGACGATCCGCAATGACCATTGATGTAATAAATGATCGACGTGATGCGATATTTGCGATTGCCCTGCCAACTCCGCCTGCGCCGATAACGAGCGCTTTCATGGGATGGCCTCTCAATTGATGTAGTTACAACGTCTGTAATAACTAGGTGTTCAAAGTCTAGGTTAGCCTTCCTATAACTTTCTGCCAAGATATAGCCAGTGCCACCAAATCATTGGTGGATAGGTCCTTGTAGCTCAGTGGATAGAGCAACCGCCTCCTAAGCGGTAGGTCGCCGGTCCGACTCCGGCCAAGGACACCAATTCTCCGCGTAAAGCGACGGAGATTTACAAAGTGCGACCTACCGAGAAAAAAAGATTCCCATAAGTTTTCCTATAGACCGCGAAATATCAACGTGTATCAACCTGTATCAGAATGTTCTTAACGTGCTGCCAGGTGGGTCGAAAGACAGAGGTATGTCCATTAAATGAAGCGTTAACTGCCTTCCTCATTGATCAATCTCAGCAACCACCTCCGCGAGCACGTCCAGGGGCTCATTCCATAGCCAACCGCCGAACCCGCGTGTTAACCTTGGGGAAACCCTAGTTTTAGGTGAAAGAGAACCGAATGAAACGTTTCCTTGGTCTTGCTACAGCCCTTGCCATACTATTTTCTGGTCTAAGCGCACCAGTTGCTAGCGCCGATGAATGCTTGGAAATCAGCTTAACAACAGTCACTGGACTCGGAACCTGCACGGGCGCCATCACTATCCCTGCTGGAGTTACGACAATTGGTCCATTTGCATTTGCCAATAGCGAGATAAC
>CANJXW010000072.1 GCA_947478965.1 Candidatus Nanopelagicaceae bacterium
AAAAGAGGGTGAACCTGCAGCGCTTAACCTCAACTTCGAAGATGAAATTATCAACGGATCTGCTGTTACTCACGCAGGCCAACGTAGAAATGCCACACCGGCAGGAGGAACTAAGTAATGGATGCAATTGCTGTCATCTCAATCTTCGTCTTGGCGGTATTCGTCGGATTTGAAGTTGTTTCAAAAGTTTCTTCAACGCTGCATACGCCACTGATGTCAGGTGCCAATGCAATCCACGGCGTGATCCTCGTTGGTGCAATCATCGTTGCCGATCACAGTAAGACAAATTTGGAACTTGGTTTATCTCTTGCAGCGATTGTGCTTGCAACGATCAATATGGTCGGCGGATTTGTAGTCACGGACCGCATGCTTGAAATGTTTAAGGGTAAGAAAGGTGGCTCAAAATGAGTCAAACTCTCTATGACCTCATTGGTCTTGCTGCAGGTGTCTGTTTTATCCTCGCCCTCAAAGGTCTTTCGCATCCAAAGTCTGCACGTCGTGGAAACCTCATTGGCGCACTAGGCGCAACAATCGCAACTTTGGTTGTCTTTCTCTATGTAACTCCCTCAGGTGAAAGTACCGAGTCTCACTCACTTCCACTCCATAACCTTGGATGGATCTTGGGAGCAATCGCTGTAGGCCTCATCATCGGCGTTCCAGCTGCACGCAAAGTGCAGATGACGCAGATGCCACAACTCGTAGCTCTCTTTAACGGTGTCGGTGGCGGTGCCGCTGCACTTGTAGCGATTGTTGAGTATTTAAATCTTGGTAGCACTGCAACTACGGCTGAAGTTATCTTCACCGTCTTTACCGTCGTGGTTGGCTGCGTCTCTTTCAGCGGCTCAATCATCACCTTTATGAAACTTCAAGAGTTGATGACAACTCGTCCAGTTATCTTCCCTGGTGGTCGCTTTGTTATTGCTGCAACCCTTGCGGCAGTACTTGGATCTTCTGTGTGGGTCGTATCTGCACTAGGAACAACTCCCCTTGTGGTTTTAGCCGCTCTATCTCTTGCTTTCGGAATTCTCTTCGTGCTTCCCGTTGGTGGCGCAGATGTTCCGATTGTTATCTCACTGCTCAACGCATTTACAGGATTAACTGTTGCAGCAAGTGGTTATGTATTGAACTCAACACTTTTGATCATCGCAGGAACTCTCGTTGGAGCATCAGGAACAATCTTGACGCGATTGATGGCAGAAGCGATGGGACGCTCACTCTTTGGAACTCTCTTTGGTGCATTTACTGCAAAGCCTCAAGCTGCCACTGGAGTTGCAGAAGAGCGCCCAGTTCGTTCAGGTTCACCTGATGATGTTGCGATTCTTCTAAACTACGCACGTCGCGTTGTAATCGTTCCGGGCTTTGGTCTTGCTGTTGCTCAGGCCCAACACACAGTGCGCGAACTCGCAGATCTCATGCTTTCAAAGGGCATCGATGTCGCCTACGGAATCCACCCAGTAGCAGGGCGTATGCCAGGACATATGAACGTTCTTCTTGCAGAAGCAAACGTTCCATACGATCAGCTTGCCGAGATGGAGGAAGTGAATCCAACCTTCGGTCAGACAGATGTTGCGATCGTTATCGGCGCAAACGATGTTGTAAACCCAGCTGCTCAAACAACACCTGGTTGCCCAATTTATGGAATGCCAATTTTGGAAGTATCACACGCTGCAAATGTAATTTTCTTGAAGCGTTCAATGCGCCCAGGTTTTGCAGGAATTGAAAACGAGCTTCTCTATGATCCAAAGACAATGTTGCTCTTTGGTGATGCCAAGGCTTCACTGACAAAAGTTGTGAGCGCGCTAAAGGCTCTTTAGCCAACCATTTCAGAGTCATGTAAACGGCTCTGATCGTGTGTGCACTTCTTGTTAGCATCTAGCTCGTTGCAACCATCGCAGAGCAAAATCAGTTCGTGGCATGTCTTTGTACGACAGTTACGGAAGATCTTGCTTGGTGCGCTGCAGATTTCGCATTCACCAATAACTTTGGTCTTTGAAGAGAAATCAATTGCCATACGTGAATCAAAGGTATAGAGCGAGCCTTCCCAGAGGCCGTCATCTGCAAACTTTTCACCGTATTTAACGATGCCGCCGTCAATCTGATAAACCTCTTTAAATCCACGGTTCTTCATCACGACAGATAAAATTTCGCATCGGATACCACCTGTGCAATAAGTAACTACAGGCTTCTCCTTAAGGTGATCGTATTTTCCGCTTTCAATTTCACGGACAAAGTCACGAGATGTATTTACATCAGGGACAACTGCGTTCTTAAATTTACCGATCTTGGCTTCAAAAGCATTACGGCCATCGAAGAAGACAACATCGTCGCCACGTTCTTTAACAAGCTCGTTAACTTGCTCAGGACGGAGATGGACTCCGCCACCGATAACGCCCTTATCGTTGACCTGAAGTTCTGCAGGATTATCAAAAGCTACAAGTTCATCTTTCACAACAATCCGCAGGCGAGGAAATTCATCGCCTGTTCCACTAGACCACTTAAATGCAATCCTCTTAAATGCTGGATACTTCTTCGTGTATTTCACATACTTGCGAAGATCATCAATATCCCCGCCAACTGTTCCATTGATTCCCTGCTTTGAAATCAGGATGCGACCCTTCAAGTTCAACGACTCGCAAAGCGTCTTCTGCCAAAGTTGCACAGCAATGGGATCTTCCAGCGGCGTGAAGCCGTAGTAAAGAAGTACCTTCTGAAGTCCCATAGCCACATTCTAACCCTCATCAGGGGCGCTTCCAATCCCGCAGATTTCACCGAGAAGAAAGTGCATGAGGCGACTGTGTAGTTATCTTTTCAGTCGCCGATGGACTTTCTCGAGGTGAAATCGGCCGAGAAGAAAGTACGTGAGGCGACTGTGTAGTTATCTTTTCAGTCGCCGGCGGACTTTCTTCTCGGCAATCGAGTTGTTAGTTGCCTTCTTGTAATTCGGTTGGGGCGTTATGGACATCGAGAATGTCAGCATCAGAGGATGGCTTTACGTCGCCAGATAACTTGTCAGTGCGCTGAAGTGGCTTCTTCGCATCAGCCTTATAAATCGCTGGTATCGAACCAAGTTTTCCAGCTTTGAAATCTTCAAATGCATCGAGGACTTCGCGCTTTGTATTCATGACAAATGGCCCCATCCATGCGACAGGTTCCTTAATCGGTTCTCCACCAAGAATAAAGAGTTCAAGATTTGGTGAACGTGATTCTTGTTGGTTTGCAGCGCGCACGACGATCGTATCTCCATCGCCAAAGACGGTGAGTTGACCCATATGTACAGGGCGATTCTCATCACCAACGAAACCATTTCCTGCCATTGCATAAACAAGTGCGTTGTAATCCTTGCGCCATGGAAGGCGAAGCTCTGCGCCAGGAGAGAGCGTTGCATGAATTAAAGTGATGGGAGTTTGAGTTGTACCAGGACCCGTATGTCCATCGAGTTCACCTGCAATAATTCGGATAAGTGCTCCACCATCTGCAGATGAAAGCAGTGCAACATCATGTGCACGAACATCTTGGTATGCAGGTGCTGACCATTTCTTCGCAGCTGGCAAGTTCACCCAGAGTTGGAAGCCATGGAAAAGTCCGCCGCTCATTACAAGTGATTCAGGTGGAGTTTCGATATGAAGAATTCCACCACCAGCAGTCATCCATTGTGTATCGCCATCTGTAATTGTTCCACCGCCACCATTGCTATCTTGGTGATCAAAGATTCCATCAATAATGTATGTCACTGTTTCGAACCCGCGGTGTGGATGCCATGGAGTTCCCTTTGGTTCACCTGGTGCATATTCAACTTCGCCCATCTGATCTAAGTGAATAAATGGATCAAGGTCGGCTAAATCAACACCGGCAAATGCGCGACGCACAGGAAAGCCTTCGCCCTCAAAACCTTGCGGAGCAGTCGTGATGCTCTTAACCCGACGTGCACGCGAATTCGGTGCATCGCTCACGCGCGGAAGTATGGTGATATCGCTGACGGTTACTGCTGGCATGGTGGCTCCTTAAGTGATGTTCCTATGTTAGTTGAACTTTCAACTACCCTCAACTCGTAGGGATTTCAGGCTCGTTGAACGGGGATGTGCATTAATGCCGGCTCGGGAAACCTGTGGGTATCGGGCAGAAGATGTCAGTCGCCCAATTGAAGATACGGTTATGAATTTGTTGGAGATGGGCCAAACAGAGCGAGTTAGCGAGCTGCTTCGCGCTATTCCGGGGATTTCAACCCTGACAGATTTAGTTGGGATCGATCCATCTTCTCTGACACCGGCTGCTCGCGTTGATTATCTTGCCGCACTTGAGCGACAGACCAGCTGGCTTCAAGCGCTCATGCAACGAGCCGTTGTCGCTGTTGCTGGGTCCCAACCCAGCGAGAAC
>CANJXW010000073.1 GCA_947478965.1 Candidatus Nanopelagicaceae bacterium
TGACCGATAGAGATCGAAACGCCACAGCTATTTCCATCAAAACCTTTAACTGATGAGTCATAACCTATTGCAATAACTGTATCTCGCACGATGCCCATGACATCTGCATATCCGTTTGTTGTTACCTCACCAGCAACATGGACTTGGCCTGTAGTAATGAGAGTTTCGACTGCCACACGGCTTGATGAATCTTGAGATAGGAGCGAATCCAAAATTGCATCTGAGATTTGATCTGCAATCTTATCTGGATGACCTTCAGTTACTGATTCAGAGGTAAATAGGCGCTTTGACATTGTCTTAACCTAACGCAATAAGGGCTCGATCTAAGAGAAGATCGGCAAGTGAGTCTTTAGACATCTCAGTCACATCGACGTGAGCTCCATTGCTCATGAGAATTTTACCTGAAGTTGCAACGCTTCCAAAGATAGCCCCGCCTGAAACGTCATTTAAATAGATGATCTGTGCACCTTTAGCAGCCATCTTCTCAAGGGCAGTCTCAATCTTTGCATCAGTCTCGGCAGCGAAGGCGACAACGATCTGATGAGAGCGAAGATGGGCTATCGACTTCAAGAGATCAGGGTTCTCGATTAGTTCAATTTCTGTGTAGGAGTTCTTTTTGATCTTCTGATCTTGAACAAGCGACGGCCTTGCATCTGCAACAGCAGCGCTCATAAAGAGAAAATCATTGTCAATAAATTCAGTCTCAAGGCAAGCTTGCATTTGTTGTGCAGTCTCGACTCTCATTACTTTAATGCCATCTGGAATAATCTCTTGTGAATTGGCGATGATTAAAGTAACTGTTGCGCCACGCATGGCAGCGGCGCGGGCCAAGGCGATCCCCTGCTTACCGCTAGATCTATTGCCGATAAATCTCACCGGATCAATGGGTTCGCGCGTACCCCCAGCGGTGACAAGAACCTTCTTGCCTTGAAAGTCCTGTCGCATATGAGTGATCTGGTTTATCTCTTCAATGATTCGCTCAGTACTGGGCAGACGTCCTTGCCCGATGTCACTGCCTGTTAAGCGACCAACCTCTGGTTCCAAGATATGGAAACCTCGATCTTTAAGAGTTTTGATATTTGCAACAGTTGCAGGATTAGTCCACATTGCAGGATGCATTGCGGGAACGATAAGAATAGGTACTTCCATCGCAAGGACGAGATTAGTCAGTAGATCATCTGCGCGACCTGTCGCTATGCGTGCGATGAGATCAGCAGTGGCTGGTGCGATCACTGCAAAACGCGCTTTCTTGGCGAGGGAAATGTGCCTTACCTCATCAACGCGATCCCAGACCTGCGTTGTGACCGGCCGACCTGAAAGAGCTTCCCATGTTGCAAGTCCGACAAAGTTAAGAGCAGAGGGGGTTGGAACAACGCTGACGAGATAACCAGCATCTTGTAGACGACGAAGAAGATCGCATGCTTTATATGCAGCTATTCCGCCGCCAACACCAAGGATGATCTCGCGCGAATCAGACATATCTTCTCTTTACTTAGAATTTCTGCTAAATCAAAGTTGAGTGAGAAACTGACTCGAATTAGGCAGTTGGCTCTAAGTTCTCAATAGTAAGAAGTCCTTCATTGATCTCACGAAGGGCGATCGAAAGTGGCTTCTCGTGTACGTGTGTTTCGACCAGAGGTCCAACATATTCAAGAAGACCTTCACCAAGTTGTGAGTAATACGCGTTGATCTGGCGTGCGCGCTTTGCAGCATAAAGGACGAGGCTATATTTTGACCCGCTCTTATCGAGAAGTTCATCGATAGGTGGATTAGTAATTCCGTCCATATGTGCCTCCAAAAAATATTAAAGAAACGAGCGCTGAATCCGCACTGCTACTGAGTGGCTAAGCCTATCAGGTGAGCAACGACGCGCTCTACATCATCATTTATGACAGATTGATCGAAGAAAGAGGCTTGAGCAAGCTCCTCTTGGGCAAGGGTCAGTCGAGCAGTTCGACGTTCTGGCGAGTCGGTACCTCTTCCTTCAAGGCGCGAGACGAGCTCTTCCCAGGTTGGCGGGGCAAGAAATACCAAGAGGGATTGAGGGGCGTGTGCCTTAACTTGCTTGGCGCCCTCTATATCAATCTCCAATAAAACACTCTTTCCCAGGCGAAGAGCATCTTCAACGGGTTGTCGCGCGGTGCCATATCGAGCTCCCGCAAATTGCGCCCACTCTAAAAAGAGATCTGCTTTAACTGCGCTATCAAACTCTTCTTCGGTGTAGAAGTAGTAATCAACGCCATCAACTTCTTGCGCACGAGGTTCTCTCGTAGTCGCTGAGATGCTTACCCAAAATTCATTTCGTTTTCTTAACTCTTTTGCAATCGTGCTCTTTCCAACTCCCCCAGGTCCAGAGAGAACGATGAGCTTTCCTTGCCGTAGTGAAGATGGCTGTGAAAATTCTTCACGTAGAGATCTCCGTTGAATTGAACCTAAACCTTGTACGCGACGAGTAGGAGAGATATTTAGCCTCTCCATAACGCTCTGTGCCCTGACCTTACCTACGCCTGAGACTGATTCAAGTAACTCTGCAACGCGCATCTTTGCAATCGCCTGATCGCTTTGAGCAAGAAGAAAGACTGCATCAAGAGTGAGATCTCCACTTTTAACTTGCGCCTTTATCAACGCGCGCAACTGTCTTGCAGCAGTTGCTTTACCGAGAGCTGCGGCTCGTTGTTCGGGAGTTAAAATGGGGGGCGTTGGCATGGGAGCAATCTACCTACTTAATCTCTTAAGCAAGAATTTCATCTGCAATTGCTTTTGCTGCACTGCGCATGGCAGATGCCCCATCTTTCCATGCACCTGTAATCGGACGGCCGATAACGACGAATGAGGCTCCGGAATCGATCGCCTTTCGTGGGGTCATAGTCCGAGCCTGATCGTCCCCACCAGCAGTGCCCGCAGGACGAACCCCTGGGGTAATAATGTGAATCTGCGCGCCGACTGCGCCACGGATAGCTTCAATCTCAAGTGGCGAACAAACAATCGCTTTGGCACCGGCTTGTACCGACATCTTTGCAAGTGCAACTGCGCTTTCGAGTGCGTTGCTTGCGTAACCAATTTCAAAGAGATCTTCCTCGCTGAGGGAGGTGAGGATTGTTACTGCAGTGATATCTATATGTGGAACTGCTTGCGCTGCAGCGGTAATCATCGCGCGCCCACCCGAAGCATGGACGGTGAGAAAACGTGGCGAAAGAGCCGAGATTGCTCGAGATGCCCCTGCTACCGTATTCGGAATATCGTGGAGTTTTAGATCGAGAAATATTTCTACACCAGTAGATTCCTTGACCTTCTGCACACCGGAGAATCCATGGGTCAGATAAAACTCAAGACCTAATTTATAGACACTCACACTCTCGCGCGTGGCATCGATCCATTGAAGAGCAATATCGATATCTGAAGTATCTACAGCCAGAATTATTGGAGCGGTCATTGCTGCTCTTCTCTATGGGCATAACCCACCGCTTGGGAAAGAGAGGTAAATCCCTTTGCTATGAGTAACTCTTGGAGCGCAGATTGAATTGAAATAACAGCAGTAGGACTTCCAAAACTGGCAGTACCAACAGATACGCCCGAGGCTCCAGCAAGGATGAGCTCAAGTGCATCTCTTCCAGATGAGACGCCACCCATTCCCAAGATGGGAACTTTAGGCAGGGCGCTATGGACTTGATAGATAGCTCGAACAGCGACAGGTTTAATAGCAGGTCCAGATAGACCTCCAGTTTTCCCACCAAGGTGAGGTTTCATCGTATCCAAATTAATCACCATTCCAAGAACGGTATTAATTAAAGCTAAACCATCTGCTCCGGCATCGACAACGCCACGAGCGATCGATGGAAGATCTGTAACATCTGGAGAAAGTTTGGCGATGATCGGCAATTCGCCGCCGATGGTTTTGCGAACACCTTCGATGACTCTGCGTGAGGCTTCAGGATCGCAGGCAAATACCATTCCACGATTTTCAACATTTGGACACGAGATATTTACTTCTAGCGCACTAATTCCAGATGCTGCTCTAACCTTTCGAGCAAGCGTTGCGTACTCTTCGACAGTCTCACCGGCAATTGAAACTATGACGCGTGATTTCTGCTGAACCAACCACGGAAGATCGTTGGCAAGAAAGGCATCTATTCCCGGACCTTGTAATCCAATCGAATTGAGCATTCCCGATGGAGTTTCAGCCATTCTTGGGGTTGGACGACCATGACGCGGCTTGAGCATCACTGATTTCGTAACTATGGCACCGATATCTTTGAGATCAAAGAATTGCGAAAGCTCTTTTCCGGAACTGGCACAACCACTGGCGGTAAAAAGAGGGGTCGGAAACCAAGCGTTTCCAAGAGTTGTCGAGAAATCAAAGCCACTCATAA
>CANJXW010000074.1 GCA_947478965.1 Candidatus Nanopelagicaceae bacterium
CAAGGTAATCGGACGTAATGGTCGTACAGCAAAGGCGCTTCGCACTGTCGTAAGCGCAATTGCTGGACGAACTGTTCGTGTTGATCTCATCGATACCGACGAGGCTCGTTAATAGTTTCTAACACCATGCGCCTGAATGTTGGACGTATTGGTCGCGCTCACGGAATATTAGGTGAGGCGACTATTGAGGTCCGCACAGATGAAGCAGAAGATCGCTTCGCAGTAGGTTCACGTCTTGAGACAGATAGCCACGGTTCATTGACCGTGGCTTCTGCGCGTGTACACAATGGAATTCTCCTCCTGGGTTTTATCGGCATCGGTAACCGCAATGAAATTGAAAAGTACAAGGATGCTCTTCTGTATTCAGATGTTGATATCGATGCACCTGGGTTTGATGAAGACGATTATCACGTCCTCCAACTCGTGGGATGCAAGGCGTATCTCGTTGATGGCGATCTCTTTGGGCACGTTAAAGAAGTCCTTAACCTTCCTGGGCAAGATCTCTTGGTCATCCAGACTGATGCGGGTGAGGTCATGATCCCCTTTGTACGAGCGCTCGTACCGATTGTCGATATCAAAGAGAGAAGAATGACCGTTATTCCTCCTGAAATAGATGGAGTCCTCGAATGAGCGCGCTCATGAAGATAGAAGCAGTAACGATCTTCCCAGATTACTTTTCGCCTTTGAATTTATCGTTGATCGGCAAAGCGCAAAGCGCAGAAATTATTGAAGTCAAGATCCATGATCTTCGTTCCTTTACCGATGACAATCACAACACTGTAGATGACACGCCTTATGGCGGGGGAGCTGGCATGGTTATGCTCCCTGAAATTTGGGGAAGAGCGCTAGATCCGTTGATGGTTGATGGTACAGATTTGATTATCTTGACCCCTGCGGGAAAGCGATTTGATCAGAAGATGGCAGAGAAATTTGCCACATCTGAGCACCTAGTCTTTGCCTGCGGTCGGTATGAGGGTATCGATGATCGCGTCCGTATCCATTACTCATCACCTGAATACTCTTCACGAAATATCCGTGTCCATGAAGTCTCTATTGGTGATTATGTTTTAGGTGGGGGAGAAGTTGCTTCACTTGTCATTATTGAAGCGGTAACTCGATTACTTCCGGGAGTAATTGGTAACCCACAATCTCTCGTTGAAGAGTCACATAACACCGAGGGTTATCTTGAATACCCAAATTTTACGAAGCCCCAAGAGTGGCGTGGAATAACCGTGCCGGAGATTCTCCTTAGCGGAAATCACGGCGAGATTGCAAAGTGGCGAACACTACAGGCCTCTGAGCGTGCGAAAGAGAACGGTTAACTCGTCAGTAACTGCTCAAGTGGCGTAGCGTTAGCGCCATGAGTGAAGAGTCAGCAAAGATCCAAGCGCGTCTAATTCGCGATCTAGAGCCTGTTGTTGGCGTTGAACTCGAACGACATTTATCAGTTCAGAAAAATTGGTATCCACACGAGTATGTCCCATGGTCAGAGGGGCGCAACTTTGCCGGCCCACTCAATGGTGATGCATGGGAAGCAAAGGATTCACGCCTCACGGGCGTTGCACAAGATTCACTTATCTTGAACCTTCTTACCGAAGATAATTTGCCGAGCTATCACACCGAAATTGCTCTCTCTATGGGGCGCGATGGCGCTTGGGGTACCTGGATCGAACGATGGACAGCTGAAGAAGCTCGCCACTCAATCGTTATTAGAGATTACTTAATGGCAACGCGCGGCGTTGATCCATATGAGCTCGAAGATCTTCGCATGGCACATATGTCACTCGGATATCAGACTCCTTATGAGAACGATATGTTGCACACAATCGCCTATGTCTCATTCCAAGAGCTCGCAACACGAATCTCTCACCGCAATACAGGAAAGATTTCAAACGATCCGATCGCTGAAAATATGATGCAACGTGTTTCACTCGATGAAAATCTTCATATGCTCTTCTACCGCAACACACTCTCTGCAGCGTTAGAAATGGAACCTAATGCTGCGATGCGCGCGATCACAGATGTTGTCACTAATTTCGATATGCCAGGTGCAAATATGCCGGGCTTTGGCCGCAAAGCTGTCCAGATCGCACTCGCAGGAATCTACGACTTACAGCAGCACCTCGATGAAGTTGTAGCGCCAGTACTTCGAGCATGGAAGATCTTTGAGCGTACCGACCTCTCAGGTGATGGCTTGCTCGCCCGCGACGAACTCGCTGCATTTCTATCCTCTTCAGGAAAAGATGCTGCAACTTTTAACGATAAGCGTGAAGTCCACTTTGAGCGTCTTATCGCTCGAGGACAAAACCCAATTCGTATCGAAAAGTAATTTCATCGCTCGCTTTCGCGTATGTGAGTTCGCTAAAGAGAGATAACCTTCTCCTTATGCCTCGTACCTATACAGTCGAAACGTATGGCTGTCAGATGAACGTTCATGACTCTGAGCGCATATCGGGCTTGCTCGATGAAGCTGGATATATTCCGGCGGATAAGGGTGTTCAAGCAGATCTCGTTGTCTTTAATACATGCGCAGTGCGAGAAAATGCTGATAACAAGTTATATGGAAATCTTAGTTTTCTAGCGCCGATTAAGAAGCTCAATCCACAGATGCAGATCGCTGTGGGTGGATGTCTAGCCCAGAAAGATCAAGATATTATTCTTAAGAAGGCTCCCTACGTCGATGTTGTTTTCGGTACTCATAACGTTGGATCACTGCCCACTCTTCTTGAGCGTGCACGCATTGAAGAAGAGTCACAGATTGAAATTCTAGAAGCTCTAGAGCATTTTCCATCGACCCTTCCTGCAAGGCGCCTTTCAGCCTTCACTTCATGGGTCTCTGTATCGGTTGGCTGCAACAACACCTGCACTTTTTGTATTGTTCCAACGCTACGCGGAATAGAAAAAGATAGGCCGCAGGCCGATATCTTGCGAGAGATCAGCGCCTTGGTTGATCAGGGAGTTATTGAAATTACTCTGCTTGGTCAAAACGTCAACGCATACGGCGTTGAGTTCGGAGATAGATCGGCTTTTGCAAACCTTTTGAAGGAGTGCGGAAAGATTGATGGACTTGAGCGAGTTCGCTTTATGTCCCCGCATCCACGTGACTTTACCGACGATGTCATTGAGGTGATGGCAACAACGGCTAATGTGATGCCACATCTCCATATGCCATTGCAATCGGGATCTAATCGAATTCTCCAAGAGATGCGACGTTCTTATCGAGCAGATCGCTATCTTGGAATTCTTGATCGAGTTCGCACCGCTATGCCGCACGCCATGATCACCACAGATATCATCGTAGGTTTTCCTGGTGAGACGGAGGAAGATTTTCAAGCAACCATGGATCTTGCAAGCGTTGCAAAATTTGCTGCTGCATATACCTATAAGTATTCAATCCGTCCTGGGACTCCAGCTGGTGCAATGGAGAATCAGGTTCCACATGAAGTAGTCGGTGAGCGATATACCCGTTTGCACGAACACCAACAAGAAATCTCCCGTGCGGTAAATGAAAGTTCTATCGGTTCTACCCATAAAGTCTTAGTTGGTGAGGTTGAAGGGCGTCGTGATGCGGCTCAATCGCGCTTAACTGGTCGTTCTGAAGATTTCAGACTTGTTCACTTCGATGCATCAACTGATGTACGGCCAGGGGATTTTGTTGATGTTTCGATTTCACAAGCATCGGCTCACTATCTCATTGGCGATGCAACAAATGTGACCCGCACACGTGGAGCAGATGCTCACGCCCTGCGCACGCAAGAACGCAAAGCAACTCCATTGCTCCTTGGAATTCCGACTGTAAAGTAATGAAAACGATTGTGATTTGTGGTGCAACTGCCACGGGAAAAAGTGATCTCGCTGTCGATCTAGCTATGGAAATAGGCGCGGAGATCATCAACGCTGATTCCATGCAACTCTATGAAGGCATGGATATCGGAACAGCAAAATTGAGCGAGGAAGAGAGACAGGGGATACCTCATCACCTTCTCGATATCTTAAAAGTAAACCAGGATTCAACGGTAGCCTGGTATCAAGAAGTTGCACGAGCAAAGATTTCAGAGATTCACGCACGCTCCAAAAATGTGATTATCGTTGGAGGCACTGGTCTCTACATTAAAGCTATTCTCGATGATTTGAATTTTCCAGATACAAATCCGGAGGTTCGCGAGAGCCTTAACGCTCAAGCACTCGAGTTAGGCCCAGATGCTCTCTTTGAAAGGCTCGAGAGACTTGATCCAGCAGCGGCGATTGCGATTGATCGAGCAAATCTGCGCCGCGTCATCAGAGCGCTGGAAGTAATTGAGATTACAGGGAAACCTTTCACTGCAAATCTTCCACGTCAAGAGAGCACTCACTATCCCGATGCGATG
>CANJXW010000075.1 GCA_947478965.1 Candidatus Nanopelagicaceae bacterium
ACCAGTGGCAATAACCCAGCAATTGGTCGCAAACATGGGTGCGGGGTGTGAAATGACCAGCAAAAGGACCCCCTAGAGAGCGCGGATTTACGCTCTTTCCTAGGACAGGGTACCTTTTATCCCTGCTCAAAAACGCTCACACACTCAAACAACGAAGGCCAAAAATGGCCAACGCGCCAAAGGGGACATCATGACCGAGAACATCAATCCAGGAATTATTCCAACACAGAGTGCGCCACTTCCTAGTGCTGCATCAGCGCTCATTGGAGATCCATCAAAGTTCGGTCGAGTGGGCGAGGACGGAACTGTCTTTGTTATCACCCCTGAAGGCGAAAAAGCTGTCGGTTCATATCCAGGAAAGACTGCTGAAGAAGCGCTCTCCTATTTCGTTCGCAAGTTTGAAGCGATCGCATCAGAAGTTGCACTGACAGCCGCTCGCATTACAAGTGGAGCAATGGTTCCATCAGATGCATACGATGCAGTCAAGAAACTTCGCCAGCAAGTTCGCGAACTCAATGGCGTCGGCGATTTAGCCGCTCTTGCACTCTCAGTCGAACAGATTGAACCACTCATTGAGGGTCATCGCGAGGCGTACGAAGCAAAGAAGGCAACTGAAACTGCCGCTAAAGCAGCCCGCCTTGAACAAATTCTTATCGAAAAAGAGAAGATCGTTGTTGAGGCAGAGTCGTTGGCTCTATCCGAGAATTGGAAAGTCACGGGCGATCGCCTTAAGACTCTCCTTGATGAATGGAAATCAGCGCCACGTCTAGATAAGACAACAGATGGTGACCTATGGAAGCGTTTCTCAGCATCTCGAAATAAATTCGATAAGCGTCGTCGTACCCACTTTGCAAACCTAGAGGCAACAACATCGAAGGTATCTGAAGAGAAGAAAGCGATCGTTGCACAAGCGCAAGAACTCGCTACTTCAACTGATTGGGTTGCAACTGCCCGTCGCTTTAAGGCTTTGATGGATCAGTGGAAAGCTGCTGGACGTGGAAAGCCAAGTGATGATGCAAAACTTTGGTCTAAGTTTAAAACAGCCCAAGACACATTCTTTACCGCAAAAGGCGCTGATCTTGAAAAGCGCGAAGTATCGATGGTTGCAAACCTTGAAAAGCGCGAACTCCTCATCGTAGAAATCGAAGCGATAATCCCCTTCACTGATATCAAGGAAGCGAAGAATTCACTTCGTGAACTTATGCGCTCATGGGAGAAGATCGGTATTACTCAACGTGATAAGCGTTCATCTCTCGATGCTCGCGTGGCCAAAGTTGAAGAAGCGATCAAGACTGCAGAAGCTGAACTCTGGAGAAAGACCGATCCAGCAGCCAAAGCTCGCGCCGCCGATGTCGTTAAACAACTCACAGATTCCATTGAAAATTACGAGAAGATTGCAGCCAAGTCTCTTGCAGCTGGCAATGAGAAGAAAGCTAAAGAAGCGAAAGAGTCAGCAGATGCTCGTCGCGTCTGGCTTCTTGACGCTGAAAAGTCACTCGCAGAATTTAGCTAGTTTCGATAGACGTCATAGACGCCTTCAACACTTCTCACTGCTGCTAAAACCGAATCCAAGTGGGTGGCATCTGCCATCTCAAAGGTAAAGCGGGAAATTGCTGTTCGATCCTTCGATGTACTCACTGCTGCGCTAAGGATATTAACCTGCTGCTCCGATAGAGCGCGCGTTACATCAGCCAGCAGCCTTGATCTATCGAGAGCTTCAACCTGAATATTTACCAGAAAGAGACTTCCAGCTCCAGCAAGCCATTTCACATTAACGATTCGCTCACCTTGGTTCTCGTGAAGGTCGCTGACATTGACGCAATCTTCGCGGTGAACAGATACTCCACTACCCTTAGTGATAAAGCCAATGATCGCATCACCTGGAACTGGTGTGCAGCATCGTGCCAGCTTTACAAGAACATCACCAACGCCTTCAACTTGGACAGAACTACTGGTGCGTTTTGCAATGGAACTTCCAGTTGGAATGTATTCGATCGTTGTCTCTGGATGCGAATCTTCCACACCAAGTGCTACGACCAATTTATCGATGATCGAAGCCGCAGATACATGGCCATCACCCACCGCGCTATAGAGCGCAGAGATATCCGGGTATCTAAGATCATGAGCAAGTTCAAGGAGAGAATGTCCTGCGAAAATCTTTTGAAGAGGAAGTCCTGCCTTGCGCATCTGACGTGCTATAGATTCGCGGCCAGCGTCGATCGCTTCTTCTCGTCGTTCTTTACTAAAGTGAGCTTTGATCTTCGATCTAGCTCGAGGTGACTTTACAAAATTTAACCAATCACGACTAGGGCCCGCTGATTCGCTCTTGTTGGTAACAACCTCAACAACATCACCATTGACTAGACGCGTTTCAAGTGGAACAAGGCGCCCATTTACCTTTGCCCCAGCACATCGGTTTCCGACATCGGTATGAACTGAATAAGCGAAATCAACTGGTGTTGAACCACCGGGAAGTGCGATGACGCTTCCTTTCGGTGTAAAGACAAAGACTTCAGGACTTCCGAGGTCAAAGCGCAGAGCTTCTAAAAACTCTGAAGGATCTTCAGTCTCCTTCTGCCATTCGTGCAATTGGCGCAGCCACAACATTTCGGGTGATGAAGAATCTGTCTCACTCCCCTGCTTATACTTCCAATGCGCTGCAATACCGAACTCTGCTCGCGTATGCATATCGTATGTTCGAATTTGAATCTCAATCGCTTTTCCGCCGGGCCCAATCACAGTTGTGTGAAGTGATTGATAGAGGTTGAACTTAGGCATTGCGATGTAATCTTTAAATCTTCCAGGTACAGGGCTCCATCGGGCATGGATTGATCCAAGTACTGCATAACAATCTCGAACATCGTTGACGAGAACTCGAATTCCAACAAGGTCATAGATGTCGTTGAAATCTCTGCCGCGCACGACCATCTTCTGATAAACACTAAAATAATGCTTCTTTCGCCCCGTAACCGTAGCTGAGATCGAATCCTTAAGCAGATCCTCTTCTACCGCCTCGATAACTTCCTGGGTAAGGGCATCTCGCGATGGTGAACGTTCTGCAACGAGCCTTGAGATCTCTTCAAACTTCTTCGGTTCAAGAACTGCAAATGAGAGGTCTTCGAGTTCCCACTTAATTGCGTTCATACCCAATCGGTGAGCAAGCGGCGCATAAATATCTAATGTCTCTCGAGCTTTGCGCTCTGCGCTTTCAGGTGAAACAAAACCCCAGGTTCGTGCATTATGTAAACGATCGGCTAATTTGATTACCAGTACTCGGATATCTCTCGACATCGCTACTACCATCTTGCGAACCGTCTCGGCCTCGGCCGTTGGACCGTATGTAAGCTTGTCGAGTTTGGTGACTCCATCTACAAGGTTTGCGATCTCATCTCCAAAGTCACTACGCAATTGCGCAAGTGAATATGGAGTGTCTTCTACTGTGTCATGCAACAAGGCTGCGATCACTGTTGAATCATTAAGTCCGAGCTCGGCCAAGATGAGAGAGACAGCAACAGGATGCGTTATGTACTCTTCGCCAGATTTACGAACCTGACCCACATGAGCATCCCGAGCTACTTCGAAGGCGAGTGTTACCTTCTCGAAATCGGCATGCGGATGCGCATCTTTGAGTGCCTGTAAGAGTGGCGTGAGGCGATCCATAGGTAAACGCTAACTTAAAAAGATAAGTGCGCTGGTATGAATTACTTGTGACCTTTACGTTTAGGTTGGTTACGTGGTCCGCGACCTGCACTTGGACGGATCGCTGGGCGATCTATGCGTGGTTGGGTAGCTGCTGTCTCAACAAAAGCGCCAGTACCACGAGATGCCACACGCTTAGCAAGAGCCTGCATTGCTGGCTCCTTCTCGCGAAGATAGGCAAGAAGCGGAGGTGCGATAAAGATTGATGAGTACGTACCGACAGCTAGGCCGATAAAGAGGGCCAGTGAGAGATCCTTGAGCGTTCCGGCCCCGAGGAGTCCTGCACCGACAAAGAGGATCGATGCAACAGGCAAGAGCGCAATCAGCGATGTATTAGCTGAACGAACAACTGTCTGATTGACAGCGTGATTGACAGCCTGCGAATAGGTAACTTTCCCAATCGCTGCAACAGACTTTGTGTTTTCGCGTACCTTGTCAAAGACAACAACGGTGTCATAGAGCGAGTAACCAAGAATTGTCAGGAAGCCGATCACCGTAGCGGGCGTCACGTCGAAACCTACGAGTGCATAAATTCCAACGGTAATAAATACGTCGTGAATCACTGCAACAATCGCTGCGATCGCCATCTTAGGTTCAAAGGCCATTGCAAGAAAGATCATAATGACGAGGAGGAATGCAAATAACCCATAGAGCG
>CANJXW010000076.1 GCA_947478965.1 Candidatus Nanopelagicaceae bacterium
AAATATCATCATCGAAGCGATTAAGGCTGGAAACACAACTCGCGAATCAATCCTCAAGTTCATCAAGACCGTTTCATATGTCGGTGTCGGTGGATCTGCTATCTCCTTTGATGCAAATGGAGATTCAGCCCTTGGCTTCATCAACGGATTTGAAGTTAAATCTGGCAAGGTCACAAGCACAGGTGCTGTCAAGTAACTAGAAATCTCTACGTGGAAACACGGAGAATCTCTTTTTATCTTGCGCTACCGCGCTAAAGTTCGTTTATGTCAACGAGTACCTTAGGGCAAGCCCCTAAGGTACTCGTTACATATAAGAGGTTGTAAGAGTTTCACCACACCGCATTCGTAAGTCTAATTTTTATCAAGGGAGTTCAAGATGTTCGATACGCTGATTGATCAATTTTGGTCGCTGACGCTCTCTGGGATTGCCCTTGGTTTTATCTATGTACTTGTCTCACTTGGTTACACCATGGTCTATGGCGTTCTTCGCATGATCAACTTTGCTAACTCCGAGATCTTTATGTTTGGCACGTTCGCAACGATTATTATCTCGCGCGACTTTCTTGGAAATGTTGATGGCTCAAAAACGCTTCCACTTCCAAAGCTCCTTCTTACTATTTCTCTCTGCCTCATCGGCTCCATGATCGTCTCTGGACTCGTCGCAGTATTCGTTGAACTCGTTGCCTATCGCAGGCTTCGTGCCCGTGGAACAAATAAATTGGCAACGTTGATTTCGGCTATTGGAATTTCAATCGTCCTCAGCGAATTTATGCGCATGATTACACATTCACGTCCAACGCTTAACCCTCGAATTCTCGAGAAGAAATCACTCTTTGAAATTGCGGGAGCAAACTTCCGAATCGATACAGTTCTTACAATTGTTTTTGCCGCAGTTCTCTTTTTTGTACTTGATCGCTTTGTAAAGTTCAGTCGTTTGGGTCGTGCCATTCGTGCAGTATCTATGAATGAAGATGCTTCAAAGTTGATGGGAATTGACCTTAACCGCGTCATCTCGGCCACCTTCTTGATAGGTGGCATGATGTCGGGTGCGGCAGCATTTTTCTACACGCTTACTTATGAAAATACTAAATTTAACGTTGGTTTCACTCTGGGCCTTGCTGCATTTACCGCGGCGGTTATTGGTGGAATTGGAAATATCCGTGGAGCCTTCTTTGGAGGGCTTTCCCTGGGCCTCGTCGAGGTATACGCATCAGCAGTTTTGGGTACTCAGTGGAAATCCGTAACCGTCTTCGTCATTCTCGTCTTGGTTCTGGTGGTTAAACCAAGCGGCATCTTCGGCGAAGCTGTCCAGCAGACGAGGGCTTAACTCATGAAATTTCTATCCGTCTTTAAAGACCTTAACCTGCGCGATAAGGGTGCAGAGTTTTGGGAGAATTCATCTCCAACAAAGCGCAAGGTAATCGCCACTTCACTTGTTGGCTTAGCCGCACT
This sequence comes from Candidatus Nanopelagicaceae bacterium, assembly GCA_947478965.1. GTDB lineage: Bacteria > Actinomycetota > Actinomycetes > Nanopelagicales > Nanopelagicaceae > Planktophila. The sequence continues at coordinate 1,453 of CANJXW010000076.1, forward strand.
CTTGCCATTTATGGGTGTCGGTATTCTTGATACTCCTGTAAGTGATTACGGCGCGGTACTTGTTTATCCCGTTGGAATGTTTATCTTGATGGCCCTTGGCCTCAATATCGTGGTGGGCAAATCAGGACTTCTTGATTTAGGTTACGTAGCGTTCTTTGCTATCGGCGCCTACACGATGGCAATTCTTGGAACTCATACCTCACTTAACACCTGGGAGATTATGCCGATTGGTATCGCCCTTGCGATGTTGGCAGGTTTCATTCTTGGACTTCCGGCTCTTCGTTTGCGCGGTGACTATCTTGCGATTGTCACACTGGGCTTTGGTGAAATCGTTCGTATCTCGGCCCTGAATACAAAAGCTATTGGTGGCCCAAATGGAATTGCAAATATTCCAGTTCCACCATCAATCGGGCCTATAAAATTTAACCTCAATGACCAGAAAGCATATTTCTGGGTTGTTCTGATCATGATCTTGCTGACCATCTGGATGATTCGCAGACTTTCTGTTCGACGCGCAGGTCGTGCATGGGAAGCAATTCGCCAGGATGAAGATGTCGCAGAACTCATGGGAGTCAATACTCTTAGATATAAGCTCTGGTCATTCTCACTCGGCGCAGCAATTGGTGGAGCAGCAGGAGTTCTCTACGGTTCAAAAACGCTCTTTATCGCACCCGAGATGTTTACTTTGAACGTTTCGATCCTTATTCTGGCTTGCGTTGTCTTTGGTGGAATGGGAAATATCTGGGGCGTCATGGTTGGAGCTGCAATATTGGCTTACCTCCCAGAGCGCATTCGCTTTATCTCTGATGCTCGTCTCTTTGTCTTTGGATTGGCCCTTGTGATTACGATGAACTTCCGTCCAGATGGAATCCTTCCTCGCAAGAAGCGAGAGAAAGTAATCGTCAAGAAGGTGAGCAACTAATGTCGAAGGTACTTCTTGAACTTAAAGATCTCACCATTAAATTCGGTGGAGTTACTGCCCTCAACGGAGTGAATCTAAAGATTCATGAGGGTGAAATTCTCGCCCTCATTGGTCCTAACGGTGCAGGTAAGACAACGGTCTTTAACGTTGTTACGGGCGTCTACCAGCCAACATCTGGCGAGGTTCTTCTTCATGGAAAATCCCTCAAGGGCGTTAAGCGATTTAACATCACCAAGATGGGCATTGCGCGCACCTTTCAAAATATTCGTCTCTTTGGAGATATGACGGCGCTAGAGAACGTAATTACAGGAACGGATGTCCATAAAAAATCTGGACTACTTGGCGGTCTCTTTGGTCTTCCACGTGCTCGTCGTGAAGAACAAGCTGGACGCGATAAAGCTCACCAGATACTTGAATTTATTGGTATTGATGAATACTCCGATCGCCTTGCTCGCAACCTTCCCTACGGCGTACAACGTCGACTAGAGATTGCTCGCGCACTTGGTACAGAACCTAAATTAATTATGCTCGATGAACCAGCTGCTGGATTTAACCCTGCAGAAAAGGTAGAACTCGCTAAGACAATTAAGAAGATTCGCGACGCTGGTTACACAGTCCTCCTGATTGAGCACGATATGTCGCTCATTATGGGAATTTCAGATCGTGTAGCGGTTCTTGATTTTGGTCAGAAAATTGCAGATGACCTTCCAACAGTTGTCCAAAACGACCAACGAGTCATTGAGGCTTACTTAGGAGTGCCGTCAGATGCGTCTTGAAATTAAAGATCTCCATGTTCATTATGGAAAGATTGAAGCCATTAAGGGCATCTCGGTTGTTGTTAACCAAGGTGAGATCGTCACGCTGATCGGAGCTAACGGCGCCGGCAAGACAACGATGCTTAAGACAATCTCTGGTCTGCGCCCCGTATCAAGTGGTCAGATACTTTTCGATGGTGAAGATATCTCGAAGGTTCCAGCGCACAAGCGCGTTGACCTTGGTCTCTCTCAAGCTCCAGAAGGCCGCGGAATTTTCCCCGGTATGACTGTTCTTGAAAATCTAGAAATGGGAAAGTATCACCGCAAGAATCGCAAAGCCGAGATGTCGGAAGATCTAGAGATGGTCTATGGACTCTTTCCTCGTCTCAAAGAGCGCCTTTCTCAAGCAGGTGGAACTCTTTCAGGTGGAGAACAACAGATGCTGGCTATTGGTCGCGCCTTAATGGCACGTCCGAAAGTTCTTCTCCTCGATGAGCCTTCAATGGGTCTTGCTCCTCAGATGATCGCAAATATCTTTAGAATCATCACTGAGATCAACAAGCAGGGTGTAACAATTCTTCTTGTTGAGCAAAATGCGCAGCAAGCGCTGCAGCGCGCAGATCGCGCCTATGTGCTTGAAATTGGAAAAGTGGTTAAGGAAGCTAAGGCTTCAGACCTTCTTAATGATCCAGCTGTTCGCGAGGCATATCTTGGAACGGGCGCTCACTAACCCTTTTACTCTCGCCTAACGCTGGGCAAGAATAAGACACGTAATGCGCGCAGTACATGTGCGCTCACCCGCCTCGTTTGAGATCACAATCTCGTAGCTACACATTGTCTTGCCAAGTGAAATTGCTGTAGCAACGCCGGTGACGATCCCAGTGGATGCAGATTTGTGATGCGTTGCATTGATATCGACCCCAACGATTCTGCGATCAGGTCCTGCATGGAGTTGCGTGCCAATCGATCCAAGAGATTCAGCAAGAACAACGCTAGCCCCACCATGGAGAATCCCCATTGGCTGGGTATTTCCTTCAACTGGCATCGTCCCAACTAATCTAGCGGGAGAAGCCTCAGTGATTTCGATCCCCATCTTTCGATCAAGGGCGCCAATTCCACGTTCGCGGATAACAGTCAGGTAATCAGGTTGCGTCATAGTTCGAAATACTACTTCTTCTATCTAGGATGGGCGCCATGACG
>CANJXW010000077.1 GCA_947478965.1 Candidatus Nanopelagicaceae bacterium
TTCTCGTTGCTACCCACCTACTTGGAGCAACGTTGGTCTGGATCGCAGCGTGGCGAATTCGACTCTCGATCGTCCGAGTCATACCAGTCCAACAGATGGCATAAGAAAATACGCAACGCTAAAACTCCACGTAGATAGATCTCACGAGATCTCAAGAGAAAGTAGATACAGATGAGCGCACTTAAGGGTTGGACCGAAAGCGATGATCGCGCAGTTGCCTATGCACGCGCAATCGCCATGGACGCTGTACAAAAAGCTGGCCATGGACATCCAGGAACTGCGATGTCTCTTGCACCTGTTGCTTACAATCTTTTTCAACGCCATCTCATTCACGATCCATCTGACCCACAGTGGCTAGGGCGTGATCGCTTTATCCTCTCGTGCGGTCACTCATCTCTTACTCTCTACACTCAACTTTTCTATAGCGGTTATGGCCTTGAGATGGATGATCTCAAAGCCTTTAGACAATGGGGTTCACTCACACCTGGCCACCCTGAATTCGGTCACACTGCAGGCGTAGAAATGACGACAGGTCCGCTAGGCGCTGGCGTTGCAACATCAGTTGGTTTCGCAATGGCTGCGCGATATGAAAGAGGCCTACTAGATCCTGATGCACCAGCAGGTACATCGCTCTTTGATCACTCCATCTGGGTTATCTGTTCCGATGGCGATCTTCAAGAAGGTGTCAGCGGTGAAGCATCTTCACTTGCCGGAACGCAAGAGCTTGGAAATCTCAACGTTATCTATGATGACAATCGAATTTCTATCGAAGGCGATACCCACGTATCATTTACCGAAGATGTTTCAGCCCGCTATCGTGCATACGGATGGCATGTTATCGACGTTGCAGCACAAGGTGATGGCAATGTTGATCTAGTTGCCCTCGATGCAGCCATGGTTGCAGCGAAAGCCGAATCACAGAAGCCAACACTCATCCGTTTGAAGACTGTGATCGCGTGGCCAGCGCCAAAGCTTCGCAATACTGCAAAGTCACATGGATCAGCTCTTGGCGATGAGGAAATTGCTGCAACAAAAGTCGAACTTGGACTTAATCCAGATGAGACCTTTGCTATGCCATCTGATGTGCTTGCACATATCCGCCTTGTAAAAGATCGTGGCATTGCCCTTCATAAAGAATGGGATACAAAGTTAACAACATGGAAGGCTGCACATCCTGATCGCGCTGCTCTTCTTGAGCGACTTGTAAAACATGAACTACCAACAGGTTGGGATAAAGACCTTCCTGTCTTTGCGCCAGGTAAAGATATTGCAACTCGTAAGGCATCTGGTGATGTCATCCAGGCAATCTCGGAAACGCTTCCTGAATTCTGGGGTGGTTCATCCGATCTTGCAGAGAGCAATAACACGACGATTGAAGGAGCGGGTTCATTCCTTCCAGCAACGAGTGCGATGAAAGGTGCAAATCCTTACGGTCGCATGATCCACTTTGGAATTCGCGAACATGCGATGGGATCAATTCTCAACGGAATTGCCCTACACGGTTTAACTCGTTCATTTGGTGGAACCTTCGCCGTCTTTAGCGATTACATGCGACCTGCAGTTCGCCTTGCAGCAATCATGCAAATTCCATCTATCTTTGTATGGACCCACGATTCCATAGGTCTTGGTGAAGATGGTCCAACACATCAACCTATTGAACATTTCGCCGCTCTTCGTGCGATTCCAGGGTTCTCGCTCTTGCGTCCAGCAGATGCAAATGAAGTAGCTCAAAGTTGGAGATCTATCCTTCGTCGTAACAAGCCAGTTGGAATTCTTCTTTCGCGCCAAAATCTTCGCGTCGTAGATCGCCAAACACCTGGCAGCGCCGAAGGCGTTGATAAGGGCGCATATATCTTGAAGGAAGCACAAGGAGCTCCCGACATCATTTTGATTGCAACAGGTTCTGAAGTTGGAATTGCACTCGATGTTCAGATCGCTCTTGAAGGAAAGGGTCACTCCGTCCGTGTTGTCAGCGCCCCATGTCTTGAATGGTTTAACGATGAGACCGCGGCATATCAAGAGAGCGTTCTTCCAGCTGCCTCTAAACTTCGCGTGAGCATCGAGGCAGGAATTGCTCAAGGCTGGCGTGACTACGTCAAGGATTCGGGTATCACTATCTCCCTTGAACACTTCGGCGCATCTGCTTCTGCTTCTAAACTCTTCTCAGAGTTCGGATTTTCACCCGATGCAATCGTTGCAAAGATTGAGAAGGCACTTTCATGAATATCCTCGACCTCGCACAAGCTGGAACTTCAGTCTGGCTCGATGATCTTTCACGAGCCAAGCTCACTGGCAGCGATCACCATAGCCTTCCCCATCGCATAGCCGCAGATGGCGTCGTTGGTGTAACAACGAACCCCAGTATTTTTGGTGCAGCGATTACAGGTGCCACTGAATACGCAGCCGATATTGCAGAGATGAAAGGTGCTGGAGTTGAAGAAGTTATTCGCAAGCTCACTACAGATGATGTTCGTAAAGCTTGCGACCTCTTTGATGATATTTACAAATATTCAGGTGGCGTAGACGGTCGCGTCAGCATTGAGGTAGATCCTCGCCTTGCACATGAAACTGCGCCGACCATTGAAGAAGGTAGAGAACTTCGCAAAATTGTTGATCGCCAGAATGTCATGATTAAAGTACCTGCAACAAAAGCTGGACTTCCTGCCATCACCGCTCTTATTGCCGATGGAATTAGCGTCAACGTTACCTTGATCTTCTCCGTTGAAAGATATGCAGAAGTCATTGATGCCTTTATGAAAGGTCTCGAGCAGCGAAGTGCAAAGGGTCTTGCCTTAAATGAGATTCACTCGGTAGCGTCTTTCTTTATCAGCCGAATCGATACTGCTATTGATGCACAGCTTAAGAGCCTTGGAAATTCAGAACTCCTTGGAAAGGCAGCGATAGCAAATGCTCACCTTGCCTACGAGCTCTTCGAGAGCGAACTCCACTCGCAGCGCTGGGAGAAACTCGCAGCCCTCGGAGCACATATGCAGCGTCCACTCTGGGCATCAACAGGTGTGAAGGATCCACGTTATGACGATACGAGATACGTACTAGAACTCGTTGCGCCACATACCGTCAACACAATGCCACAAGGAACTCTCGACGCTGTGATCGACCACGGCGTATTTAAGGGAAACACTATTGCTGGAAAATATGACCAAGCTCGCGCCGATATCTCTGCCCTTGCTGGCGTTGGAATCTCACTCGATCAAGTTACCCATGACTTGGAAGTAGATGGAGTGAAGAAATTCTCCGAGGCGTGGGTCTCATTACTCGAAAGCGTCAGTGCGGTACTAGCGAAATGATCAAGGTCTCTGGACCATCACTAGCAAAAGTTGATCGCACAAGTGAGCTCTATAAAAACCTAGAAGGTTTTCATCAGCGCATTGCACAGAAAGATCCCACCACATGGGGCGCTGAAGCAACTGCGGAGGCGAAAATTCGCCTGAACTGGGTTGATTTACCAACTGCCTCTCGTGATCTTCTGCCACCGCTCGATGCCCTTGCAGCAAAATTTCGGGGCTTAGATTATCTCGTTCTCTGTGGGATGGGTGGCTCTTCACTTGCCCCTGAAGTGATTGCAAAGAGTTATAAGAAAAGTATCTTCATCCTTGATTCAACAGATCCGAATTACATAGCTCACGCCTTGATTAAGCCACTCGCATCTACCCTTGTTATCGTCAGTTCAAAATCAGGCTCAACGATTGAAACATCGTCCCAAAAATCATTCTTCGAAAAACAATTTGCTGATGCAGGCTTGCTTCCAACTAATCACATGGTCTTTGTGACAGATCCTGGTTCTCCTCTTGATATATCGGTAAGAGCTGATGGCTTTAGCGTCATCAATGCAGATCCCATGGTTGGTGGTCGCTTTAGCGCACTGACCGCTTTTGGCCTTGTGCCTGCAACGTTGATGGGCGTTGATACCTCTGTCATTCTCGATGAAGCAGCAGATTGCAAGGAGTCTTTCCTGACCGATCCACAACCAGTCTTAGATGCCGCCTATGTGATGTTGACGCAGAGCGATCAATTTATTGGTTTTACAGATGAAAATTCGCACCTTCCTGGACTCTCTGACTGGATTGAACAACTGATCGCAGAGTCAACGGGTAAGGAACAAGTAGGACGACTTCCTATCGCAACGGAAAGTATCGAAGGTGCAGCAGTCGGTGGAGCGCTCACCATATCGTTCGTAGATGGCGCTGACCTCGTTGTCCAAGGTCAACTCGGAGAACATTTTATTTTCTGGGAGTGGGTAACTGCGCTACTTGGAGCAGCTCTTGCCATCGATCCCTTTAATCAACCCAA
>CANJXW010000078.1 GCA_947478965.1 Candidatus Nanopelagicaceae bacterium
TAACACAGGCGCTCCGCGGACTTCTTGCAGTAGCTGAGGCGTACCCAGATTTAAAGGCATCATCAAACTTTCTTGCTCTTCAAGAAGAGCTATCTACAACCGAGAACAAGGTTGCCTTTGCTCGCCAGTTCTATAACGACAATGTCCGTCAACTCAATACTGCAATTAAAACAATTCCAACTAGTTTCTTTGTTGGTCTTGCAAAAGTATCAGAGCGCGAGTTCTATGTTGTAGAGAATCCAGAAGATCGCAACGCTCCAAAAGTTTCTTTCTAACTTTCGATGAGCGGACAAAATTTTCGCCAAGCGCAGGTAGCTAATCGCAATAAAACCTACCTATTACTTGGTTCTATGGCGATACTTACCGCTCTTGTGGCATACGCGGCAATGACATATTTCGGTGTTGGTACATCTAGTTTTATCGTGCCGATCGCTGTGGGTATCTCACTTATCGGCGTCTGGGGCTCTTATTACGGGTCCGATAAATTGGTTCTTGTTATGACAGGTGCAAAAGTTATTGAGCGAGAAGAAAATCCAAACCTCTTTAATCTTGTCGAAGAAGTTATCGCTGCAAGTGGACTTCCGATGCCTAAGATTGCAATCGTTGTTGATTCTGCTCCCAATGCATTTGCAACAGGCCGAGATCCAGAACATTCGCTGATCGCCTTTACTACAAGAATTCTTGAAGTAATGGATCGCGATGAATTACAGGGAGTTGTGGCACATGAGATGTCGCACGTTGCTAACCGAGATACCTTGGTATCTGCGGTTGCTGCAACAACTGCGGGCGCTATTGCAATCGTCAGTGATGTCTTGACTCGTATGATGTGGTTTGGCGGTGGGCGGGATCGTGATAATCGCGGCAATTCAAATCCACTTGCCCTTGTTGCATCGCTTCTTATCTTGATACTTGCACCGATCGCTGCGGTACTCATCAAGAGCGCAATTTCGCGCAAGCGTGAATCTCTTGCCGATGCAACCGCGGTCTCTTTTACAAGAAATCCTGCGGGGCTTCGCAAAGCACTTGAGGTATTGGCTTCCGATTCAACTGTTGTTCATCAGAAATCAAATGCGGTTGCACATATCTGGATTGAGTCGCCGCTGAGCGCCGATAACGTCTCTAAGCTATTTTCAACTCATCCGCCGATTCAAGAGCGAATCGAAACGTTGCGAGCGATGGAGAGTCTGGGAAGTTAATTGATGTGAGTAGGGAAGAAGAGAGTAAAAGTCGCCCCTTCTCCCAACTCTGATTCCACAGTTACGGATCCACCATGTGCGCGCATGACAGCATCGACGATTGATAGGCCAAGGCCGCTTCCCTCACCATCGGTACGTTGTCGCGATGGATCCGCGCGGAAGAACCTTTCAAAGATCCGCGCTTGATGTTCCTTCGAGAGCCCAGGGCCTGCATCGCTCACTGAAATACGCACCCCGTCATCGGCCTGATCAACAACGACTGTAATAGGAGTTCCTTCAGGTGTGTGAGAACGAGCATTTGCCAACAAGTTAGCGACAACTTGGTAGATGCGCTGTGCATCACCGAGAGTATAAATTTCATCCGCGCTTGATTGAACCGAGATCGGATATGTAGGCCCAGCAGCTTGCGCTGATGCGACCGCATCCGAAACCGTCTTTGTCACATCTACTGGTTCAGATTTCATTTCTCGTGCTTGATCTAAGCGCGCCAGAAGAAGTAAATCTTCAACGAGTGATCCCATGCGGAGTGATTCTCCTTCAATGCGTCCAAGGAGTTCTTTGGTGGCGACTTCACCTTCGATAGCTCCTTGGCGATGGAGTTCTGCAAATCCTCGAATAGCGGTGATCGGTGTACGAAGTTCGTGCGATGCATCAGCGACAAAGCGACGAAGTTTATTTTCACTCTCTATACGAGCAGAGAAAGATTCTTCAATCCGCGCGAGCATTGTGTTGAGAGTGGTCACTAATCTTCCAACCTCTGTTGTTGGATTGGCATCAGGAAGACGTGCAGAAAGATCTCCCTGGGCGATCTTTTCTGCAGTGTTCTCAACGTTATTTAGTGGGCGTAGACCAATTTTAATAACCTTACGAGATGCAACTGCTATCAAACCAATAGCAAGAAGCCCGATAAGAAAGAATAAATACTGAAGGCGGTGCAGTGTGTTATCTACATCTTCAAGTGACTGAGCAACAACAACAGAGCCGAGTCGTGAAGGTAGGGCTGCGGCGACAACTCGAAAATCAGAACCCTCAGCCTTGATCGTAAATGCACGATTTCCAAATGCTGATATTTCTGATGGCTGCATCCCTGCGATGTAATCAGTAATTTTTGATGTATTGAGGTCGCCACCCAGACTTCCGATGACTACACCTTCGACATCGAGAAGTGTTACCGATGTAGAGGTGGGAACTCGTTGAAGTGGAGCAACAGGTTTTGGAGTACCTCGAACCTTGCGCCCGTTACCTTGTTCGTCATCGGACTCGCCTTTAAGATCATCTTGATCTTGCGAAACTGCAATTCCACCAAGACTGAGGCGGGGAAGTGATCCACCCACAACGCTAGTAATCTCGTCATCAATTTGGTGTGTGAGATATGCACGAAGAGCGCTTTGCGCTGCAATATCTGATGCGACGAAACCCAAAGTCGAGAGCATAACAACGCCAAGTACAAGGCGGTTGAGTAAACTCCAATTTGAAAAGGGACTTTTGATTTTCATCGTGTATCTATATTACTTCTCCGCTGGGATTCGAAGGCGATAACCAACACCACGAACAGTATGAATTAGTGGAGGATCATAGATATCGATCTTCTTACGTAGATAAGAAATGTATGTCTCAACAATTCCGGCATCGCCTCGGAAGTCGTATTGCCAGACGTGATCGAGGATTTGGGCTTTTGAAACAACTCGGTCAGCATTTATTAAGAGATAGCGGATGAGTAAAAATTCTGTGGGAGAAAGTTCTAGAAGGTGACCCCCGCGGCGAACTTCGTGAGTTGCTTCATCGAGTTCAAGATCTGCAAAGCGAATCTTTTCATCATCGGTATCAATTTCGATAACACCAATCCGACGAAGAAGAGCGCGTAATCGAGCGACAAGTTCTTCCAAGCTAAATGGTTTTGTCATGTAATCATCACCGCCGATTGTTAAACCTGCGACCTTATCTTCCATGCCATCTTTAGCTGTAAGAAAGAGAACTCCAATATTGAGACCTTCGTTTCTGATCTGGCGGCAGACTTCAAAACCATCGAGATCAGGCAACATCACATCAAGGATCATGGCGTGGGGTTTAAATTCTTCGGCAACCGAGAGAGCTTGAGCACCTGTTGCAGCGGTGCGCACATCAAAACCTACGAAGCGAAGGCTGGTGGCGATGAGATCGCTAATGCTTGCCTCATCATCAACGACGAGGATGCGGTGAGAGCTGTTATCTGTTGGGGTGGCCATAGAAGAAGACTCCTCTGTATGGCTGTGAGAATACTGGGAAAAGGTTTAGGAGAGACGGCGGATTAGCGCCACTTCGTTGCAAGGCTAAAGCCCACGCCAACGAAGGTAAAACCGATGACCATGTTCCAGGCGCCGATGCTTGGGATGGGGTAGCGAGTCTGGCTCACATAGAAGACGACGATCCAGATTAACCCGATGAGGAAATTGGCGACCATGACAGGGGCGAGCCACTTTGGGCTCTCGGCTGGAAGGTGAGGTTCATTTGTCTGAACCTGGGCCTCATGTGTGTGAGCCGCTTGGACTTTCTTACGCAATTTCGACTTTGGCATAGCACCTAGGTTACAGGCATTTGCCGTAATTCCACCACCGCACGAGCGGCTCAAAGTAGGGAAGAATTGGGGCTATGACCCGCATCCTCGTCGTCGATAACTACGACTCATTTGTCTTTAACTTGGTGCAGTACCTCGGCCAACTTGGAGCGCAATGCACAGTCAAACGAAACGACGAGCTCACCCCGATCGATGCAGATAACTATGACGGTGTTTTAATTTCTCCAGGTCCAGGCGTTCCAGAAGAAGCGGGCGTCAGTATTGAGATGATTAAATATTGCGCGGGAAAATCAATTCCTCTCTTAGGTGTTTGTCTTGGGCATCAAGGTATCGCTGTCGCATTTGGCGCAACTGTTTCGCGCGCACCAGAGTTATTGCACGGAAAGACATCACAGGTTATTCATCAAGGTGGTGGAATTTTCGCAGGGCTGCCTTCACCATTTACTGCAACGCGTTATCACTCACTTGCAGTAGAACCAGAGA
>CANJXW010000079.1 GCA_947478965.1 Candidatus Nanopelagicaceae bacterium
AACCGAATGAAACGTTTCCTTGGTCTTGCTACAGCCCTTGCCATACTATTTTCTGGTCTAAGCGCACCAGTTGCTAGCGCCGATGAATGTTTACTTCAACAAACCGAAACAGTAGTTACTGGACTCGGAACCTGCACGGGCGCCATCACTATCCCTGCTGGAGTTACGACAATTGGTCCATTTGCATTTGCCAATAGCGAGATAACAAGCATCACTATTCCTACAAGCGTGACTTTGATAAGTTCTTATGCATTTTTTAATACTTCCTTTATGGCGACCGTTACCGTTGATGTGGGGAGCGGACTAGAGACAATTGGCGCACACGCATTTTTAAATGCCACAGCACTTACGAGCATTACTATTCCTGCAAGCGTTGCCTCGATCGGACATCTTTCTTTCTCCAATAACCCGTCACTGACGAGCATCGATGTAGATCCTGCCAATACAACTTATAAGGATATAAGCGGTGTTCTATTTACTTACGATGGCAGTGAGCTTATTTCCTATCCAGGTGGAAAAACTGAAACAAACTACGTCATCCCTGCAGGTGTTGCTTTAATAAAGGCCTCCGCATTTCAGTTTAACGACGTGTTACAGAGCGTCACAATCCCAGCAAGCGTCATTACAATCAGTGATGACGCGTTTTTTGCCTCTTCACTACAGTCCGTAATCTTCGAAGCAGGCAGCCAGCTGACCACAATCGCAGGCACGGCATTTTATTACTCCACATTACTTACGAGCATCACTATTCCCGCAACCGTTACCTCGATCGCGTCTAGTTCTTTCGCTGGTAACACTTCACTTGCAAGCATCGATGTAGATCCGGCCAACACAACTTATAAGGAAATAAGCGGAGTTCTATTTACTTACGATGGAAGTGAGCTTCTTACCTATCCACTTGGGAAAACCGGGGCTAGCTACATCATCCCTGCAAGTGTTGTAGTAATCAGAGACTACGCATTTTTTAGTGCTGCCTCACTGGAGACCATCGACTTCGAAGCAGGTAGTAACCTGACCACTATCGGAATTTACGCGTTCGGTGGTAACACATCTCTTACGAGCATCACTATCCCCGCAGGGAGCCAACTCACCTCAATCGGGGACTATGCATTTATTCAAGCCGAATCCCTCATAAGCATCACGATCCCCGCAAGCGTTACCTCAATCGGTGTGGGTGCGTTTACAGGTGCAATTTCATTGACCAGCGTCACCTTCGCAGAAACAAGTTCACTCGAAACAATTGATGCGACTGCATTTGGGTTCGCGACAAGCCTTACGAGTATCACCATCCCCGCTAGCGTTACCACAATTGGTGGATCTGCATTTGAAGGGACCGCATCGCTCGCATCTGTGATATTTCTTGGCTCGGCACCAACTGTTGCCAGCTACGCATTCTCAGGTTTAGCTACTGGCGCAAGAGCAGTAGTGAATGACTCTGCAACCAAAGCTGACTTTCCTCTCGTTGACGAAAAATGGAACGGCCTGCGAGTTGTAACAGTCGCGGAGGCGGAGGCGGAGGATGCCGCCCCGTCTGTGCCATCTGTGCCATCTGCTGAAGAACTGGCAGCTACCGCCCGTGAGGCAGCGCGAGTTGCTGAAGCAGCGCGCGAGGATGCAAGGAAGCAGGCACGCGCTGAATTAGTTGCCAACTCATCTGCACCACTGACAGTTGATAAGTTTGCTAACGCAGGTATTTCTGGCATCACCGCAATAAATCTTGGTGCAGTCAGGGCAGAGATAGCAGCACTTCCAACAGATCGCCGCGGTGACATCAGTGAGATTCTAAAGATTGCACGTAAGTTTGAAGTCGTCGACATTGTGGCAACCAGTTCGCGCTTTAACGCTTCAATGTTGCAGGAGATCGGACTGATAAAAAGTGATAACAAGAATAAGTCTTCTATCACCGCAACCCTTGCCAAGCTTCCGGCCAATGAACGAGCATCCTATGCCGCGATTGAAAATGCCATCGGTACGGTGATGAAGAAGATTCAAGAGCGAAAAGATCGACTAGCAGCCATTAAGTCACGCTCAAGACGGTAATTAAGGAAGGATCGATTGACTCCTAAGCGGTAGGTCGCCGGTTCAACTCCGGCCAAGGAGATTTAGCTGAACAACTATTGCAATCGTTTTTGACTTTGGTAGATTCGACGAATGAAACCTGGAGAATGGAAATCAGATTTACACGCCTCAGATGTAGCTAAAGCGGGCGTTACTGCAAGTTGGCCTTCGATAGTTGGAGACGATGTTTGGTGGGCCGAAACCAGACCCGAAGAAGATGGTCGCACTGTCATAGTCAGCGAAAAATTAGGAGATCTCACTACTGATCCATTTAGCGCTCGGCATATGGTTCATGAATACAGCGGACGAAGCTATCTAGGTTTAGCTACTCAGAACGGCTATGTACTTTATTTTATAAATAAATCCGATCAGCGTTTATATCGTAAGGTCGAAGGTAGCGAACCCGTAGCGCTTACGCCTGAATCAGATCGCGAGTATCGCTATGCAGAGATGGTTCGTGTTGGTAATGAAATCTGGTGTGTACGCGAACACGTCACTCACACCAGTTGTACTCGCGATTTAGTTGCGATTTCAGATGAAGGTAAATTGCGCGTGCATACATCAGGTCATCAGTTCTATGCACATCCACGTGTTTCTCCTGATGGAAAACATATTTCTTGGATCTCTTGGGAACACCCCCGCATGCCTTGGGATGGAACAGAACTCTTTATCGCAGATATTGAAGATGGCGAACTGCGAAATAAGCGCGCTATTGCAGGTAGTGAAAGTAATCCCGTGCTCTCACCTGAATGGCGTAATAATTCTTCATTGGTATATATCGATGAAAGCAATGGCTGGTGGAACCCTTGGACGGTCGATATTGATGGAAGTAAATCGCCCATAATTTCTGAGCAATCCGAATGGGGATTTCCTGCTTGGCAACTTGGTTATGTAGGAGTTGGACTAGTTGATGGCGATAAATTCATTGGAATTCATGGGCCGGTTGATAATAGAAAACTCGCGCTTGTTGATATAACAACCGGCTCCTTTACCGATTTCGATAGTGAATTCACATTCTTTGATGAAACATTTGCAACGAGTGGTCAACGAGTACTTTGTTTTGCTGCGAATAACTCTAGTTTTTCTACTCTCGTTGAATTTGATGCACAAACCCTCAAAGCTGTGCGCGTAGTTCGCCCTAACCCCTTTCCAATCTCAGTCGCATATGCCCCAGAGATTTCCGAGGTAAGAATTCCTGGGAATGGTAGAGAAGTAAAAGTGATTCTCCATCGTGCGAAGAATCCACATTACGATCACCAAGGACCAACCCCTGTACTTGTTCAAATCCACGGTGGACCGACGGCAAATTGTTTTGCTATTCCCCAACTGGGCTATCTCTATTGGACGTCGCGAGGATTCACCGTTGCTGATGTGAACTATGGAGGCTCCACTGGTTATGGAAGCGAGTATCGCCACTTACTAGATGGACGCTGGGGAATTATTGATTATGAAGATGTCATCACAACTGTTAATTATCTTAAAGCAAATGGAATAGCAGATGAGAGCAAAGTCTTTATCTCAGGCGGTAGCGCTGGCGGTTTCACCGTACTGAACGCGCTCGTGCATAGCAACGTATTTGCTGCTGGTGCTGATTACTTTGGCGTTGCAGACCTCGGCGCACTTGCAACCGATACTCATGACTTTGAATCTCGCTACCTTGATTCGATGATTGGGCCGTATCCGCAACTCAAAGCAGTTTATGACGAACGCTCACCTCTCACTCATTCGGAAAAGCTAGAGACTCCGCTCATAATCTTCCAGGGCACGGAAGATAAAGTCGTACCTCCAGCCCAATCCGAAGCATTTCGCGATGTCTGTCTGCGCAAAGGAATAAAACATAAGTACTTTGCCTATGAAGGCGAAGGGCATGGATTTGCTAAGGCGAGTTCGATTATCACGAGCCTTGAAGAGAGTTTGATTTTCTTTGGTGAATCGGGTGGCTTTACTCCCAAGCTTTAGAGCAAAGGTTTAAGGCAGAGGTAGAAAGCGTTACGAGAAGATAACTGTGCGCTGTCCGACGATGAAGATTCGGTCTTCGGCATAAAGCTTGACCGCCTTAGCAAGTACGCGACGTTCAATGTCGCGACCAAGTGCGATGAGTTCTTCTGGGGTTGCAGAATGAGTTACATGAGCAACATCTTGTTCAATGATTGGGCCTTCATCTAAATC
>CANJXW010000080.1 GCA_947478965.1 Candidatus Nanopelagicaceae bacterium
ACAACTGCTGGAGATATAACAGGAGATTTACGGTCGATCATTACTGACAATGGCGCATTCCCTGCACCACTTGCTCTCAACGTTGTGCCATGGGCCGGATCCCTCAAAGAAGATGGGTATTCATCTGAAGAGCTCAAGGTCCGTAACGAATCACGGAAGATTCTTGGATTACCAAATCTCAAAGTATCTGCAACATGTGTACGTGTTCCAGTAATCACAACGCACTCACTGACTGTGCATGCAACATTTGCGAAAGAACCATCACGTAAAGCTGCTCAAGATATTCTGCAAAATGCAGCTGGCGTAAAACTCGTTGATGATCCAGAGAACCATAAATTCCCAACACCCGCAGATGTTGTTGGCACTGATCCAACATGGGTCGGACGTGTTCGAAAGAGCATCGATGATCCAATGTCACTCGATCTCTTTGTTTGTGGCGATAATCTTCGCAAGGGAGCGGCTCTCAATACCGCTCAAATTGCAGAGCTTCTTGCCGTCGAATTCACTAAGTAGAACCAGTACCTCAGAAGGGGCGCGCCTGTAGACTCCTTTTATGACCATCGTCGTTGCAGGAGCTACCGGACTTGCCGGTTCTGCAATCGTTCGCGCCTATCAAAAGGCCGGGCAAGAAGTAATCGGAATCAACAGAAGCGTTGTTGATCTCCTTGATCGCGATGCCACGATCGCTTTTATTAATTCGGTATCCCCATCACTGGTCGTAGATGCTGCGGCCAAGGTCGGCGGAATAGGCGCAAACAGTACTTATCCTGTCGAATTCCTTGCTGACAATCTCAGAATTCAAAATAACTTAATGGAAGCGGCGCACGCAGCAGATGTTGAGAAATTTATCTTTCTCGGCTCAAGCTGCATCTATCCACGTGATTGCGCCCAACCCATCAAGGAAGAGTATTTATTAACTGGCCCGCTTGAAGAGACGAATTCAGCCTATGCAATCGCAAAAATTGCAGGGATCGAACTCATTAAGTCATATCGAAAAGAGTATGGCCGCACCTGGATTTCTCTCATGCCAACAAACCTTTACGGACCTGGCGATAACTTTGAACTTCAAGGCTCACATGTACTTCCTGCCTTTATTCGCCGCTTCGTTGAAGCTGCACAAAGTGGCCGGAGCAAGGAAGTTCTTTGGGGCACTGGTTCGCCGATGCGCGAATTCCTCCACGTTGATGACTTAGCTGCAGCTGTTCTCGTTGCTGGCGAAAAATACGATTCCTCTCTCCACCTCAATATCGGAACTGGGGAAGACCTGACGATCAAGGCGTTAGCCGAACTCGTTGCAGAACTCGCTGGGTTTAGCGGTGAAATCGCGTGGGATTCAAGTAAACCGGATGGGACACCCCGTAAAGTTCTCGACGTTACCAAAGTTAGATCGCTAGGTTGGAACCCTGAAATTTCATTACGTGACGGTATCGCCGCAACTATTGCGTGGTACATCGAAGCAAGCGCAAAGGGAGTAAGTCGACGATGAAGGTAAAAGTTGCACTCATAACAGGCGTTACAGGACAAGATGGTTCCTACCTTGCAGAGTTCTTGCTCGCCAAGGGATACGAAGTCCATGGACTAATTCGCCGTTCAAGTACCTTTAATACCTCGCGCATCGATCACATCTATCAAGATCCACATGATCCAAATCCAAAACTCTTCCTCCACTATGGCGATTTAATTGATGGCGTTGGACTTACAAATCTCATTCGCGAAATTAAGCCAGATGAGGTTTATAACCTCGGAGCTCAGTCACATGTTCAGGTTTCTTTCACAATGCCTCAATACACAGGCCAGGTCGATGCTGTCGGCGCAGTCGGACTACTTGAAGCAATTCGATCTGCAGATAGCGATACTCGCTTCTATCAGGCGAGCACATCCGAACTCTTTGGATCGACTCCACCACCACAAAATGAAAATTCTGTTTTCCGACCACAGAGCCCGTATGCAGCTGCAAAGTTGATGGCGTATTGGTGCACCGTGAATTACCGCGATGGTTATGGAATGCATGCCACTAATGGAATTCTCTTTAACCACGAATCGCCTCGTCGTGGCGAAACATTTGTAACTCGCAAGATCACTCGCGCAGTCGCTGCGATTAAAGCGGGTAAGCAAGATACGTTATTTCTTGGAAACCTCGATGCTGTGCGCGACTGGGGATTTGCAAAAGAATATGTCGAATCAATGTGGTTGATGCTTCAGCAAGATAAGCCGTCAGATTATGTTGTGGCCACAGGCGTTGGCGCCACAGTAAGAGACTTTGCAGATGCAGCATTTTCGCGTGCAGGTCTATCTTGGCAAGATCATATTGAGACAGATAAGAAATATATTCGCCCCACTGAGGTTGATGCTCTTATCGGCGATCCATCAAAGGCCACTGCAGCACTTGGTTGGAAAGCAAAGACACATTGGAAAGAGCTTGCAGAACTCATGGTTGACGCTGATATTGAGGCGTTAAAGAAGTAGTTAGTGTGAAGCGGTAAGCGTCACGAGAGAAACTTCTGGTGGGCTTGCAACTCGAATACGGGCAAAGGGACTTGTTCCCATTCCTGCTGAAACATTCAGGTATGGCTCGTGACCAAACCGTGTAAGTCCGCGTGCGCGCCAATTAGGCAAGTCGCAATTTGTTGTCAGCGCGCGCGAACCTCCTGGCCAAGGTAATCGAACTTGTCCACCATGAGTATGTCCTGCAAATATTGCATCAAGGCCATCACTTGCCATCGCATTGAGAATTCGCAGATATGGTGCGTGTGTAACGCCGATTGCAATATCGCATTGTGTGGCTTTACCTGCAACGAGTGAGTAATCATCAAATTCAAGATGGGCATCATCAGTTCCGCGCGCTTCAATCACTGTCTCTTTAATGCGAAGCGTTTGACGTTCTTTATTGATATTGAGCCAACCGCGAGATTGCAGACCAAGGTCGAGCTCGGGCCATGGAAGGTCATCACCGTGGATGCGTTTGCCATGGTTTGGCAGAAGATATTTGAGAGGGTTCTTTGGTTTTGGTGCGTAATAATCATTTGATCCAAAGACGAAGAGCCCTGGAATATCAAGCAAGGCATCGAGGGCATCAAGGACGACGGGTACCGCCTCCATATCTGCAAGAAAATCACCTGTACTAATAACAAGGTCAGGATCTAGGTCTATAAATGATTTGATATCGCGAATCTCGCGCTTGCGGGCAGGGGTGAGATGAAGATCCGAGAAGTGCAATATTCGAATCGACTCGTGGCCCTTAGGCAGGATAGGCATCTCGGCCTGGCGGAGTTTGTAAGTCATTACATGAGAAGATACCGCTATGGGACTTAAAGAGACACTTCAAGGCGATCTCACCGAGGCGATTCGTAGCCGCAATGAGATTACCTCCGGAACGATACGTATGGTTTTAACGGCGATCACCAATGAGGAAGTCTCTGGCAAGGAAGCACGCACTTTGTCAGATGCCGAGATCATCACCGTTCTCTCGCGTGAGGCGAAGAAGCGCCGCGAAGCATCAGAGGCATTTGAAGCTGCAAATCGACCAGATAAAGCAGCTCTCGAAAAATCTGAAGGCGAAGTTATCGCAAAATATCTTCCAGCCCAGATGAGCGAAGATGATGTTAAGAAATTAGTAGCTGCAGCGATTGCTTCAACGGGCGCTGCAGGGCCTGCCGATATGGGCAAGGTGATGGCAATTCTTAAGCCACAAGTTGCAGGAAAAGCAGATGGTGGAATGGTTTCAGGTCTAGTTAAAACGATGCTCGCGGGAGGCAACTAATGAAGTTCGAATACGCAACAGTTCCATTGTTATCACATGCAACAAAGCAGATCTTAGATACCTGGGGTTCAGATGGATGGGAACTCGTTACCGTTATCCCTGCTCCAGGCGGCGAACAACTCGTTGCTTATATGAAGCGTGAGGTTAAATAAATGAAGCTCGATGTCAAGGCAAAACTTGCTGAACTTGGAAAGACTCTTCCTGTCGCTTCACTTCCTGTTGCAGCGTACGTTCCTGCAATTCGTACAGGCAATTTAGTATTTACAGCTGGCCAGCTTCCACTCGTTAATGGCGAGATGGCTGGAGTCGGCAAAGTTGGGGGAGAAGTAACTCCTGAGCGCGCGAAAGAACTTGCTGAAATTTGTATCATCAACGCAATTGCTGCAGCTATTGCATCAACAGGAGCTGCCGGACCTGCCGATATGGGCAAGGTAATGGGCGCGATCAAGCCACAGATCGCAGGAA
>CANJXW010000081.1 GCA_947478965.1 Candidatus Nanopelagicaceae bacterium
AATGTTTGAACTAAGTGATCGACAAGTGCTTGATCCCAGTCATCTCCACCAAGGTGGTTATCGCCAGCAGTTGCTTTAACTTCAACAACGCCATCACCGATTTCAAGAAGTGAAACGTCGAATGTTCCGCCACCGAGGTCAAAGACAAGGATTGTTTGTTCTTGATCTGCTTTATCTAGACCGTATGCAAGTGCTGCTGCAGTTGGCTCGTTGATAATGCGAAGAACGTTAAGTCCCGCGATCTCGCCGGCCTCTTTTGTGGCTTGGCGTTCTGCATCTGAGAAATATGCAGGCACGGTGATAACAGCATCTGTCACTGTTTCGCCGAGGTATGCCTCTGCGTCACGCTTTAGCTTCTGCAAAACGCGAGCTGAAATTTCTTGTGGTGTGTACTTCTTGCCATCAATGTCGATGTTCCAGTTGGTGCCCATGTGGCGCTTGACTGAACGGATGGTGCGCTCGACGTTTGTGACTGACTGGCGCTTGGCGACCTCGCCGACCAAGACCTCGCCGTTTTTAGCAAAGGCGACGATCGATGGGGTTGTGCGCGCGCCTTCTGCGTTGGCGATGACCTTTGGTTCTCCACCTTCGAGGACCGATACGCAGCTATTTGTTGTTCCGAGGTCGATTCCGACTGCTCTAGCCATTTTTTACTCCTTTTTTCTTAGTTCTCTCTTAGATACCGTTGAAGATATAGATCTTGTTCCGCTCGAGCTCCCTTTGAGGTCGAGGCTTCCATGAACCTGAGCCGATTCTACACAAAAGGTTGAGTCGATGCGACTCAAGTTCACTAGTAGGTCTAACGGTGACCCTGCCCCATTTATTCCCTGCCTTCTAGCGGGGGTCGGTAACCTCTACACATGCAAACTGCTCTCGCTCTCCTTGCTTATTCGATCACTGTTATCGCTCTCGTCCTGCTCGTAATGCGGGTGCGGACCCTCGTTGCGATCTATAAGAGTGGTCAAGCCGATCCAACCCGCGGTGATAACCGCGGCGCGCGTTTGCGAAATATGTTGAAGGAAGTCCTTGGGCATACCAAGATGCTTAATTTCACCGCTACGGGAATTGCGCACTGGTTTGTGATGATTGGTTTCGGCGCACTCTTTGGCACTCTTATTACTGCATACGGCCAAATAATCCAGCCAGATTTTGCTCTGCCGCTTATCGGCCACTTTATTCCTTATGAGTTCTTTGCTGAAACGATTGCGCTTTTAACTGGAATTGGCATCGTGACGCTCATTGGCATTCGCCAGGTGACTCGTATCTTTAAAAAGGGAAATACAAATCGCTTCGCTGGATCTGGAATGGGTAAGGCGTATTACGTTGAGGCAACGATCCTTGCCATTGTCTTTTGTGTGATCGCACTTCGCGGACTAGAAGGCGCGCTAGCAAATGAGCAGAGCTGGAACCTGCACTATGCAATCTCGTGGCCTGCAGTGCTTGCCTTCCAGGGGATGAGCGTTGCATCTATCGAAAACGCAATTATTATTATTGCCACCGCCAAGATTGTTATCTCGATGGCGTGGTTTATTGTCATTGCATCCAATCTAACGATGGGTATCGCTTGGCACCGCTTCTTGGCATTTTTCAATATCTACTTTAAGCGCAATAGCGATGGTTCAAATTCACTCGGCGCTCTTCCTGAGATGTTGTCACATGGCAAACCTGTGAACTTTGAAGATCCTGCAGAGGACGATGTCTTTGGCCTCGGTGTTCGCCAAGATATTTCTTGGAAGGGTCTTCTCGATATGACCAGCTGTACCGAATGCGGTCGCTGTCAGTCGCAATGTCCTGCCTGGCATACAGATAAGCCGCTATCTCCAAAGCTATTGATTATGGCTATGCGCGACCATGCGATGGCAAAAGTTGTTGATACTGAAAACCTTGTTGGAGAGAACGCACCGATCTCACTTGATGTTCTCTGGTCATGTACCTCATGTGGCGCCTGTGTTAATGAATGTCCTGTCGATATCGAACACGTAGACCACATCGTTAATATGCGCCGCTTTCAAGTTCTTGTTGAATCAGAATTTCCATCTGAACTTGGTGGAACTTTCCGCAATCTAGAAAAAGCTGGCAACCCATGGGGCGCCAATAAACAAGATCGCGAAGGTTGGATTGCAGAATGTGATTTTCCGGTTCGCGTTGTCGAGGGAACTCTGCCTGATGATGTTGAATATCTCTTCTGGGTTGGATGCGCCGGTGCTTATGAAGAACGCGCAAAGAAAACTACAAAGGCGGTTGCAGAGTTGCTGCACATGGCAGGTGTTACCTTTGCAGTCCTTGGAAAGCGCGAGACATGTACAGGAGATCCTGCACGCAGATCAGGAAATGAATTCCTGTATCAAATTCTCTCTCGTGAAAATATTGATACCTTTAACGAAGTCTTCTCTGATCGTCCAAAAGGTAAGAAGAAAGTTGTTGTTACCTGCCCTCATTGCTTTACAACGATCGGTCGCGATTACGCGCAGAGTGGTTTTGAACTTGAGATGTTGCACCACACCCAACTGTTAAATACTCTGATTAAAGAGAAGAAGTTAAAGCCAAGCCCTCATAAGTCAGATCAGAAGCTGACCTATCACGATCCTTGTTACCTTGGTCGTCACAATCAGATCTATGCACCACCTCGCGAACTTCTCGAAGCATCTGGTTGCGATGTCACCGAGATGCCACGTAACCAAGAGCGATCATTTTGTTGTGGTGGCGGTGGTGGACGTATGTGGATGGAAGAGAAGATTGGTACGCGTATCAACCTCAACCGCGTTGATGAAGCGATCGCTACAGGAGCTGCCGAAGTAGCTGTTGCCTGCCCGTTCTGCCGCGTGATGGTCGGAGACGGTATGACTGCGCGCCAATCAGATGTTGAAGTCCTCGATGTTGCCCAGGTCTTGCTTCGATCGGTGAAGGCAGCTCAGTAAAAGTTATCCACAACCTTTATGCACAATGTGGAGGAATTACAGGCGTGTAATTCGTAGCAAGATAAAAGTTGTTGCTGCTCCGCCCGCAAGGCCACCGAGGTGGGCCTTCCAGTCGACTCCGCCGAAGATAAAACCCAACGCGAAGTTGAAACCGATGATGATGCCGATCTCTTTAACGTTGGCGCCAATGCGTTTTCCAACGATCATCAAAGCTCCGAAGAGTCCGAAGATGGCGCCTGATGCACCTACTGAATAAACAAGACCTTGTGAGAAATAGATTGATGCAAGTGATCCCGTTAAGAGGGATACAAAGAAGATAACGAGGAAGCGAACTTTTCCAAATGCCGCTTCAATGGGATTACCAAGTACAAGAAGTGAGAACATATTAAAAGCTAAATGCGTTAAACCGCCATGTGTAAGTGCAACGCTAAAGAGTCGATACCACTCGCCGCTGCTCACGCCATATCCATGAACCGGATCACTGATGAGGGCAAGGTTTGTTTGAATTGTGGGATCTAACATTTGCAGTAAGTAAGCGCCACAAATAATTGTGATGAGAGCAAGTGTTGCAGAACGCTTCATTTGATACATGAGCGCTACCTACTTTG
This sequence comes from Candidatus Nanopelagicaceae bacterium, assembly GCA_947478965.1. Lineage (GTDB taxonomy): Bacteria > Actinomycetota > Actinomycetes > Nanopelagicales > Nanopelagicaceae > Planktophila. The sequence continues at coordinate 3,527 of CANJXW010000081.1, forward strand.
CTAGGGGTTAAGTGAAAGTTTTATAATTTATGCGATGGTGACGCTATTGATTACAACAGGTGTTACAGGTACATCTTGTGCACCTGTTGGTGTTGTTTCAATCTTATTGATTACAGCTTGGCTAGCAGCGTCTTTTACTGCTCCGAAGATAGTGTGCTTGCGGTTGAGCCATGTTGTTGGAGCAACGGTGATAAAGAATTGTGAACCGTTTGTACCAGGTCCTGAGTTAGCCATTGCAAGGATGTATGGAGCATCAAATGCGAGCTCTCCGTGGAATTCATCTGCGAACTGGTAACCAGGTCCGCCGAATCCTTTACCAAGTGGGTCTCCACCTTGAATCATGAAACCTTTGATGACGCGGTGAAAGATTGTTCCGTCATACAACTTCTCTGTTGACTTCTGTCCCGTGCGAGGATCTGTCCACTCTTTTGCACCTGTTGCGAGTTCAACAAAGTTTGCAACAGTCTTTGGTGCGTGATTTGGATAGAGCTCAATAACAATGTCGCCGAGTGAAGTGTGAAGAGTTGCAGTTGATGACATGAGTGTCCCGTTTCGAGTTTGTTGGAGTGTAAATCTGTAAACGTTTGTGGAGACCAGGGGAATCGAACCCCTAACCCCCGCCTTGCAAAGGCGGTGCTCTACCAAT
>CANJXW010000082.1 GCA_947478965.1 Candidatus Nanopelagicaceae bacterium
CATGCAGCAAATTTGTTTGGACTAGCTGAACTTGGAAATATTTACACACGCATCATGAACCCAACTCAAGATGCTGTAGAACAGCGCATTGCAGCACTCGAAGGCGGAGTCGCAGCACTACTCCTTTCATCTGGTTCATCTGCCACCGCATTTGCAATCATGAACGTTGCCGAAGCTGGCGATCACATTGTTTCTAGTCCAAGCCTCTATGGCGGAACATATAACCTCTTTCACTACACACTTCCAAAATTTGGTATCGAAGTAACTTTCGTTGATGATCCTGCAGATCCAGAATCTTGGCGCAAGGCGACTCGTCCTAACACAAAAGCTTTCTTTGGTGAAACTATTGCAAACCCAAAGAACGATGTTCTAGATATCACTGCAGTTGCTAAGGTCGCACATGAAATAGGCGTGCCGCTAATCGTCGATAACACAGTTGCAACTCCCTATGTCATTAAGCCAATCGAATTTGGTGCAGATGTAGTTGTCCACTCTGCAACCAAGTTCCTCGCAGGCCACGGAAATGCAGTTGTTGGCGCAATTGTTGATTCGGGTAACTTCGATTATGCAAAGTACCCAACAAAGTTCAAGGGCTTTAACGAACCAGACCCTAGCTATCACGGTCTGGTATTTTCACAAGCTCTCGGAGTCGGAAGTGCGTTCGGTGCAAACCTCGCCTACATCTTTAAGATTCGCCTCCAGTTGCTACGCGATCTCGGAGCAGCTGTTGCTCCATTTAACGCATGGCTCTTGGCACAAGGCCTTGAAACCTTGAGTTTACGTATGGAGCGCCACCTTGAAAATGCGAAGGCAGTTGCTACATGGCTTGAATCGCATCCAAGTGTTGAAAAGGTTAACTATGCGACTCTTCCATCATCACCATATAACTCACTGGCAAAGAAATATGCGCCTAAGGGTTCAGGATCGGTTCTCTCCTTTGAACTCAAAGGCGGCGTTGAGGCTGGCAAGAAATTTGTTGAATCACTCAAACTCTTTAGCCACGTAGCCAACATCGGTGATGTTCGCTCACTCGTGATTCATCCAGCGACAACGACTCACTCACAACTGAGCCCAGAAGAACAACTACAAGCCGGAGTTACGCCTGGTTTGGTTCGCTTGAGCCTTGGACTCGAGAACATCAAGGATATTAAAGATGATCTCGAGATAGGTTTTCAATCAGCAAAGGCGTAATAGAAGCGTAGGATTAAAGCATGGCTAAGAAGACGAGCGAGAAAGATGAGCAGTCGGTAGAAGTTACTCAACTTCCACCGAAGCTACGAGGATGGTTTCACTTAGGTGCAACCCCCGTAGTAATCATCGCCTCGCTCGTTCTCTTTATCCTCAGCAAAGATTCACTTAAATTTGCCGTAGCTCTTTACTCACTCACGGCTATTACGCTCTTTAGCGTCTCTGCAATTTATCATCGCGTTCCATGGTCACCTGCGAAGAAAAAGATTTGGCGTCGTTGGGATCATGCAAATATCAATTTACTCATCGCCGGTTCGTGTACGCCCTTTGCCGTGGCGCTCTTAGAAGGTCGCGACCGAACTATCTTGCTTTCTGTTGTGTGGATCGGTGCGCTCTTAGGTGTACTTATGCGCGTCTTTTGGATTGGCGCACCACGCTGGCTATATGTCGCTAACTATCTTGCGCTGGGTTGGGTTGCAGTTGTTTACTCACCTCAGTTGTATCGGGAAGGCGGGCTCATCGTTTTGCTGCCGATTCTCATTGGCGGTCTGCTGTATTCGGTTGGGGCAATTTTCTATGCTCTCAAGCGCCCTGGTCGAAATGCTAAATATTTTGGTTTCCATGAGCTCTTTCATATTTTCGTCCTCGCTGCGTGGATCTCTCAGTACCTCGCAATATCCTTTGCGATCTACCGCAACTAGCCTCATTTAACCCTGCGCGCGCTCAATCCTGCACTTTTGGAGTAGCCGATCTGTGCCCTAATCTATGCACATGAGCGAGAAGAATACTTTCCTTAATTGGGTCGGCTTTAAAGAGGGCGAAAGCACCGCCCCTAATTCTGTCGATCGAATTCGCGAACTTGAATCACAATTAGCTGATCTACGTGCCCGCAGAGATTTAACTTCACTGAGCAAAGAAGAATTTGAAATTCTTGCCACCGAGACAGCGATGACGATGATCAAATCGGCGCAAGCTCGAGAAGCAAAAGCTTATTCAGCATCCGAACGCCTAGTGAGTGAAGCATCTAGACAAGCGAAAGATGCTCTCGAGGCAGCAGATAGTAAAGCTCGCTCGATTCTCTCTGGAGCAGAATCACGTGGACGTAAATATATTTCAGCAGCGCAGACCGAAGCAGATGAAATTACTCAAGCTGCAACACAAGAAGCTGACTCACTCTATGAAGAAAAGCGTCGCGAGGCTGCAGCTCTTGGTCAAGCTGCCCGTCGCGAAGGCGAACGCATTATTACAAGTGCGACTTCAGAAGTCTCTGAATATCGCCAATGGCTCAATGGTGTTATTGCCGAGGCAGAGCGACTTTATAGAATTCAAACTCAATCACTAGAAGCTGCCGAAGCGGCTATTGCACAAGGTCGTTCACGTCTCGATAGCGCTTTTACCCGACTTGCAGAGCTTCATAAGACAGTGACAGATAATCTCAATGCAGATAACACTCTCATTAATCCCGGACCTAAGAAAGTTATCAGCGAGCGAACTAAACCTGCCTTAAGTGCACCTGCAAAGAGCGCTACACCTAAGGGCACAATCAAGAAGTCGGTAAAGAAGGTCGCAAAGAACGCTGCTTCTAAGCGTCGGTAATTAAAGTGGTTACCAAGCGCGGTATCCAATACATTCCTGCCATCGATGGCTTGCGCGCTGTTGCAGTCATCGCTGTCATTCTCTATCACCTAGGTGTTTCGTGGATTCCTGGTGGATTTCTTGGCGTTGATCTCTTCTTTGTTATTTCTGGATATGTAATTACTCGCTTACTTCTCGACTCGATTCAAAGTAGCGGCGGCTTGGATCTCCGAGCCTTCTATCTTGCGCGAGCACGTAGATTGTTACCACCACTGGTATTTATGGTGGCAACAACGCTGATTTATATCGGAATCTTTGCTCAAGATACGGTGAAACGATTCGTCACTGATATGCCATTTTCCATCGGCGGCCTCATGAATTGGTGGCTTGTTTTTCGCAAGCAAGATTACTTTGAAGCAATCGGTCGGCCCCCGCTCCTGCAACACACATGGTCACTTGCCGTTGAGGCTCAGTTCTACCTCATCTGGCCCCTCATCCTCATCGTTGTTCTGAAGTATTTCGGTAAGAAGAAGATTCCAGGGGCGGCCTTAGCGATTGCTGCAATCTCTGGAATCGCCTTGATGTTGGTCTCTTTTGAATTAGATGCTTCAAATACATCAGCGGTTAGCCATGTTTACTTTGGCACAGATACACACAGCATCGGACTCTTCTTAGGTGCAGCTCTCGCGGTGAGTTGGGTTCCTCAAAATTTTAAAGTGAGCGTTTCAAAAAAGGCTCAGGATTTTATCGATGGTATTGGCGTAGTTGGATTTCTTGGAGTACTTGCAACATTTCTCTTCATTGATGAGTCAAAGCCAACGCTCTATCGAATTGCATTTCCATTAGCCGGATTATTTGGTACCGCAATTGTTCTCTCGATTGTTCATCCCGCTTCTCGATTTGCACCCCTTCTTAGGAATCGCGTCTTGTTATGGATTGGCGAGAGGTCTTATGCGATTTATTTGTGGCATTGGGTAATTTTCCAACTTACTCGCCCTAGCGTTGATCTCGAAGGTCAGTCTTGGGCTCTATTTGTGCTGCGCCTGCTCCTTGTTGCCGCTCTTGCCGATATTTCCTTGCGATGGGTCGAACTTCCCATTCGCAGCGGAACGGTGAGATATTGGCTTAAGGGTATGAAGTATCGAACCAAATCAATTCGTCTTAAGCAGCGAAATTCTATTGGCGTACTTGTCATACTGTTTTTGATTTCGGCAGTGACGCTTAGTTACAACGCAATCACCGTAACTAATGAGAAGGATTTAGCGTTTAAGAAATCTCTCCTGGTGCCAGTGGAAGAACCTGCAAAGCTCATTGATAGCACAGAAGTTCTTCAACGACTTTGGGTAACCGGTGACTCCGTTATTTTGGGAATACGCCATGATCTAGGTGAAC
>CANJXW010000083.1 GCA_947478965.1 Candidatus Nanopelagicaceae bacterium
CCCAGATTTGAGCTCAGGTAGTTTCGACAGGAGCATATTTATTTTAAGTTGTGAACCTTCAAGTGATTTAGGTTCGCTCTCATCGATCAGTTTCGCAAGAGTTTGAGGTGCGCCAGCGAAGAGAAGATCCTTCGCAACAAAACTCACGCCACTGTGCGTGGAAACTCTGACTCCTTGCGCGGATGTTTCGATTGCACTTACTTTCGAGTTGAGGATAATTTCAACGCCATGATGACGTGCTACTCGTTCGAGCTCTTTAACGAGAGCGCCCATGCCGCCTTGCGGGACTCGCCACTGTCCTGTCCCATTTCCGATTAAGTGGTAGAGAAAACAACGATTTGCCTGAAGATCATCGGCTGAAACGAATGTCCCGATAAGTGCATCGGTTAGTACTACTCCACGAACTATGTCATGAGCGAATCTTTCACGAATAACTTCACCGATGGGTCGCTCGATCAGATAGTTCCAGACTTTATCGAGGGAAATCTGATCGCGTAGTTCTGCACGGGTTTTAAGCGGTTGCAGCATTGTTGGAGCTATGCGCTGTGCGAATTCAGCGATCTCGCCATAAAAGCTCTGCCAAGATTGACCTTCTTGATGGCTACCTGTTAAAGCCTTAAAGGAACTTTGAGTCGGTTCGTCCCATGCATTAGCGATCAGTAATCCTTGATCTCGGCCATCAAGTGAATAGGGCGTGTACGAAGAGATTCCTCTTTCTAGAGTTTTAAAATTTATTCCGAGATCGCTAACGATCTGATCTGGAAGTAATGAGACGAGATACGAATATCTCGATAACTTTGCATCAAAATCAGGAAAAGGCTTAACGCTTGTGGTTGCTCCCCCTAATTCAGCTGAACCTTCAAGCAGAACTACTTTCTTTCCCGCTTTTGCTAAGTATGTCGCCGCAACAAGTCCATTGTGTCCTGCGCCCACAACGATTGCGTCATACCCTGATTTCTCGCCATTCATTTCTTAACCCCTTGTAAATTGTTTTAGAGCGCTTGTGCGATTCGATCAAAAGCTTCTGTGATGATCTCTGGGCTTGTTGCAAAATTAAATCGCGCATATTGCGTTGCAGTTGGTGAGTAAATGTGGCCGGGGTTGAGCGCGACTTTAGCTTTTTCGAGAATGGCCATTGTGGGATCCTCGCCCAGAGATAACTTTGAAAGGTCGAACCAAGCTAGGTAAGAAGCATGAGGAATTCGATACCCGATATCTGGCACCTTTGCATCAATAAGATTCGCGACAAGAATACGATTTTGATCGAGCGCGGTGAGCACCGAATCAAGCCAGAGTTCACCTTTTTCAAAGGCAGCAACGGTAGCAAAGGCTCCAAGAAGTGAAGCGCGAAAATGCATTGCGGGTGGAAGTTGATCTAATGCGGAATGCAATTTCTCATTTTGAGTAATAACGAGCGCGCACTTAAGCCCAGCTATATTCCAACCCTTACTTGCTGCTGTGACCGTGACTCCAACTTCTTCGGCAATTGGCCCAAGAGAGAGAAAGGGAATAAAGGGTGTTTCAGCAAAAGTCAGAGGAGCATGTATCTCATCCGAGATAACGATGACGCCATATTTCTTTGCAAGGTGTGCGAACTTGGTCAACTCATCTACGGTAAAGACTTTACCTAGAGGATTATGGGGACTGCACAAAAGATGGATTTTTATTCCATCGGCATATGCCTTTTCAATTCCTGGCCAATCAAGGCTCCAGCCGGTACGGTCGTCGGATTCTGGATCAACGATAAAAGGAACATCTACTTTCTCAAGTCCAGTCTCGTTTATCCACGTGTAAAAATTCTGATACACAGGCGAGCTAATGAGAATTTTATCGCCAGGTTTTGTGAAAACTCGAAGCACCTCAACGACTGCAACGCCTACATCTGTAGCTATACGCACCTGGGCTGGATCTACGACCCATTCCCAACGCCTACGGGAAAATCCTGCAAATGCTTGCCCCATTTCTGGGATAGGCCCCAAATATCCAAGATCAGAGTGTGAAACCATCTCGATCAAAATTTCTTTTATGGGATCTGCAACCGGAAAGTCCATCTCAGCAACGGGAAAGGGCAGGATGTCATGAGGGAAGGCTCGCCACTTTTCGCTGCGGTGGGTATGAAGTTCTGACAGCGAAGGCACTTGAATATTGCGATCATTCATTGCGTCCACGTCCCATTCATACTTCGTTGATTTACCTATAACTATACAGATGAGTCAACGTAGAGCATGGGATGTGACAATTGCAAGGCTTTTTAAAAGGCTCTAACCTATCGACCATGCCTGAGATGACGCCCTTACTCCTAGAGCGCCAGATGAAGAAAATTGTGAAAGAACTCTCTGGACGAGATAAACGACTTGCTCGTGTCATTGATAGTCATCCGCTCTGTACTGTCGGTCGAAATTCAAAGCCCATCTCGCACTTTGAATCACTTGTTGAATCGGTGATATCTCAACAATTGGCCGTAAAAGCTGCAGATACCATTCATGCTCGAGTCGTCACTCTTGCCGGCGGCCGTATATCAGCTGGGCGAATTGCGAAAATCTCAGAGACTTCCATGCGAACAGCGGGGGTCTCTGGAGCAAAATTCAAGACGATCCAAGGGCTGGCTCAAGCCTCGATCACAAAATCCATCAACATTAATAAGCTCCATCAGATTGAAGATGATCAAATAATTTTTGAAAAGCTCACTTCATTGTGGGGTATTGGGCCATGGACTGTTGACATGTTTATGATGTTTCAACTTGGTAGATTAAATATTTGGCCAACGGGCGACTTAGGAGTCCGCCGCGGATGGGAGAAAATTTACTCTTTGAAAGAAGAAATCACTCCAAGGGAGCTTGAGAAAAAGGGTGAGCGCTTCGCCCCTTACAGAAGCGTAGTTGCATGGTATTGCTGGCGAGCTCTCGAAAATAAATAGTCTCGTCTTTTTTTTTTGCGAGCGATAACTTACTTATCTTCAAGAATGAGTGAGACTGAGTTGATGCACCAACGTTGGTCAGTTGGATTATCAAAGCCTTCTCCCTCAAAGACATGGCCTAAATGCGAGTTACAGGAAGCGCAGCGAACTTCGGTCCGTACGCGTGGCGCAAGTGATCGATCCTCAATGAGCAAGACTGCATCATCTTGAGTAGGCGCATAAAAAGATGGCCAGCCACATCCTGAATGAAATTTAGTCTCACTTCGAAAGAGCTCGGCGCTACAAGCTTTACATTTATATATTCCGACTGTATCCACATCAGTGTATTCGCCAGTAAAGGGGCGTTCAGTGGCACCTTTACGCAATACTTCATAGGAGAGAGGATCAAGCTTCTTTTTTAACTCTTCTTCATCAATCTTGATGGGAAAATTATCCTGGCTCATAATGAAAGGGATTCTGTTGGAAAGGCAACGCCAGTGCTTGAGTGACAGTCATAACCGTTTGGATTCTTTGCAAGATATTTCTGATGATATTCCTCTGCAAGATAATACGTCATTCCATCTGCAGGCAGTATCTCAGTGACAATGGGATCAAATCCTTGTGATATTAAAAGGCTCTGATAGAGATCGCGGGTAGCGAGCGCATCTTTGAGTTGCTGATCGGTCGTTGTGTAAATCGCGCTTCGGTACTGGGTTCCGATATCCCCACCTTGCTGGTTAAGAGATGTCGGATCATGCATCACCCAAAACTCCTCCAGTAATCGTTGGTAGGAAATTTTCTCTGGATTAAATCGAAGGTGAACGACTTCTGCATGGCTGGTCTTACCCGTGCAAACTTCTTCGTACGTTGGATTATGAGTGGCACCACCCATATAGCCGACGCTGGTTTCTGTAACCCCATCCATCTGCCAGAAGCGACGTTCGGCTCCCCAAAAACAACCCGTTGCAAAGTATGCGCTCTCATCTGTCATGGGTCTTATTCTTCCAGTGAACTTCCATTCGTGCTCAATAACGCAACGAGATTGGCGCAATTGGCTCCTTTGATCTACTTTTCTTAGGTAGCCTTCTCTTCTACCTGCGCCCCCGTAGCTCAGGGGATAGAGCACCGCCCTCCGGAGGCGGGTGCACAGGTTCGAATCCTGTCGGGGGCACGCGAGATATATCACCCACAAAAGGGTAGAGACTCTATGCCTACATCCTTGTGAATCAAGCCATAAGCAGGG
>CANJXW010000084.1 GCA_947478965.1 Candidatus Nanopelagicaceae bacterium
CCCGGAAATGCTGGGGGACTTGCTCCGTATCGAATTAGCAAGGCAGGCGTCAATGCGTTGGTACGCAACCTTGCGCATGAAACAGGAATGGGCGCTCGCGGATTATTAGTTGATGCAATGTGCCCCAACCATTCACGCACAGATATGGGTGGACCAGATGCTCCTCGAAGCGCCGAAGAAGGAGCCGAGACTGCAGTGTGGCTTGCAACGCGTGAGTTTGATTTCAACGCAAAAGAGGACCCGGCAAAATCTATAACAGGAGTTCTCTGGGAAGATCACGAAGTCATTCCTTGGTGATTAGGAAAAGAAGAAACTACTCAGAACGTTTATTTACTCAGGAATACGAAACTGCCGGAAAAGATTATTTACTCAGGAATAATTGTGAGTGCAAAATAAAGTGTAGGAATTGCAATCGCAACAAGTGGAATCGCACCGATATAGAATCCACCTTGGAATTGATAAGAAGCAACACCTAGTGCGATTAAGTTAGCCAAAACTGCCGGCGCTCTTGCAAAACTCTTCTTTCGCGCAAATCCTCGAGCGCAAGCGATTAATCCACCAGAACCTGCAAGGGCGAAGAGAATCTCACCAAGGAGCGGGCGGATTTCTTCATCTTCATGAGTCATAGCCAAAACTCCAAGCCAGAGCGCTAGGGCTAGCAGAACGGCGCCTTCTATATAAAGAAGGGATGACACGATAGAACGTTTGCCATCTTGCTTGGAATGATCCATCACCATGACGCGGACAATATCAGGTTGCAATTCCAGGGTGAGCGATGGCGCTAACCCATGTCATGGCTTGAGATCTCCGCTCCACGCAACCCAATTCCACGCAACCCAATTCCACGCAACCCAATTCCACATATATCTAGCGTCAGGAAGTAGAGAATGACCTTCTCGCATGATGGACTTCGAGATTCCCTGACCCAGCTTGCTGCGCCACCATATTTCTACGAAAACCTTAAACGTGAAATCTCAGCTTCGCATCGCAGTTCTAGCGCCCTATCTCTCATTCAATTCATTCTCGGTAAGGAAGAGTTACCGAGTGAAGATGTAGTTCTGCTCTTTGCGCACTTAATGACCACATCTTTTCGATACGAAGATCTCGCGGCGAGAATTGGTGAGAATGAATTTGTCGTCCTCATTAAAGGTAGTGATGAAATCGCCTCTGTTCTAGCTACGCGTCTCGTAGGCAAATGGAACTCTCTTAATACGCAGGGCGTAACAACTCACTACTCATGCGTTACTTATCTACCGAAGGAGAGCGCCCTTGAATTTCTTAATCGATTAGATCGCACGGAGTTGCTCAACTCTCCAACGTAAATCAATAGATATCCACATGTGCATCGTTGATCCCATAATGTCAGTGGGCTGACTTCTAACTTACCGCCATGGACAGTACATCAGGCTTGATGGCGATGGATCTCGATGTCACCTTTGGACCGATCGCAGGGTTTATGAGCGATCCAACAGTCGAGGAGATTTGGATCAATTCTCCCCATCGAATTTTCATCGCGCGAGCTGGCAAGAGCGAACTGACAAATCTTGTATTAACCAAAGATGAAGTCTCGCAGTTGGTTGATCGCGCACTGATGTGGAGCGGGCGCAGGTTAGATCTCTCACACCCATTTGTTGATGCTCGCCTTCCCGATGGAAGCAGACTTCATGTAGTAATTCCGGAGATAACTTCGGAACACTGGGCGGTCAATATTCGTAAACACCTGTTGCGTACTCACTCACTTAAAGAGCTTGCGCTACGTGGCGTTATGAACGATGAGATAGCGCAGGCTCTTTCATACTCTGTTAAAGCGGGTCTAAATATTTTAGTGAGCGGTGGAACTCAAGCAGGAAAGACAACTTTGTTAAATGCACTTGCCTCCGAAACACCGATTCATGAGCGTGTTATTACTATTGAAGAAGTCTTTGAACTCAAGCCGAATATTCCTGATGTTGTCCAAATGCAGACTCGAAGCGCGAATCTTCAAGGTGAGGGAGAAATCCCTCTTCGCAGGCTCATAAAGGAAGCGCTGCGTATGAGACCTTCTCGGATAATTGTAGGAGAAGTGCGAGAAGCTGAAGCCCTTGACCTGCTTATTGCGCTGAACTCTGGATTGCCAGGAATGGGAACACTCCACGCTAATTCGACTCGTGATGCAATTGTAAAACTTCAGACACTTCCACTTCTTGCCGGCGAGAATATTTCACATAAATTCATCGCCCCAACTGTCGCCTCTGCCATCGACCTTGTTGTGCACGTGAAACTCGATAGCAATGGGAATCGACGTATTAGCGAGGTTGCATCCGTTACAGGGAGATATGAATCAGACCGCGCAGAGATCGAGATGCTCTGGAAGTGGAATGGAAATTCATATGATCGCGGATTAGGAACCATCGGCGCTGAAGATCGATTTGCTGCAGCAGGCCTTGCCTTGAGTGAGTGGTGGAACAAGTAATGAAATCAATTACTTCCAAGCCGATTTCCAAGGCTCTCTTAGCGGCAATTGTGACTCTTCTTATCGTTTTGCTGATCTCCTCATCTCCAGTGATCGCTGCTGCGTTTTCGCTCCTTGTAGGTGTTGCAACATATTTAGTCGTCAGTAAAAGAGATAACAAGTTTGCAAACGAATTGAGCGCTGCCTGGCCAGAAGTTATTGACCATTTGATTTCAGGAATTCAATCAGGCCTTTCGATGACGGAATCTCTCTCTGGCCTTGCAGATCGAGGTCCGGAAATCATCCGTCCCTATTTTGATGCCTTTCGAATTTCTCTCAAAGAGCGTGGAAATTTTGCAGAAGCTCTTGCCTCTCTTAAATTACAGTGCGGACAACACGGCAGCGATCAGATATTCGAAGCGGTGAGCATGTCGAAAGCTTTGGGTGGCGCCGAACTTCTCAATATTTTGCGCACAGTCGGAACCTTTCTACGACAGGATTTAGCCCTGCGCCGCGAGATTGAAGTAAAACATGGCTGGATCAAAAACTCTGCTCACTTATCAGCAGCTGCGCCATGGCTACTGCTCTTACTCCTTTCCACCCAACCCTCCACCTCAAAGGCCTTTTCAACCTCTGCTGGTATTGCAATTCTCTTAGCAGGTCTAGTTATGACGACGGTCGCCTATCTATGGATGGGTCAGTTGGGAAAACTTCCACAATCACCAAGAGTTTTTAGTGGAGTCAGAGTTAGCAGTAATGAAAATGGTGGATATGAGTAACGCTGTGATTTTCTCTGCTCTCTTTGCATCGCTTGGCTCCTACTTTCTTATTGTTGATGGTGATCCCAAAAAAATTATCCGAGGATATCTAGCGCAATCAAAGGATCGAACCTCGGTTCGCTCGCGCCTGAATGAACTTGGCAGAGGCGGCGAAAGGGAATATCAAGATTTTCGCATTCGCCAACTTTCTCTCATTTCGGGTTTAAGTCTCTTTGGATTTACGCTTTCCATGTTTCTTGGAAAGAGCTTCTTTGTTTCTGGAATTTTTGCAACGCTGCTTGGAGTTTCAACGTATCTATTTACCGAACGAGAACTCAGCTCTCAGATTGCTCACCATCGCCTCGAAATTGAGGCAGAGTTTCCAGCAATCATTGAGATGCTGAGTCTGGCGCTCTCGGCTGGTCAGACTCCATTGGCAGCGATGCAGCGAATTTCTCAGACAGCTAATGGCGCGCTCTCACAAGAATTTGCACACGTTGTTAAGAAAGTACAAACAGGAGTTCCCTTTCACATCGCCCTTGATGAGATGGGGCGACGCGTTCATTCATTCCTTATTCGCAGATTTGTTGATGCTTTTATTACTGCGATGTTGCGAGGCGCTCCGATTATCGATGTCTTATCTCGGCATGCCTTGGAAGCTCGTGAGAGCCAGCGCAATCGCGTTCTTGGAGCGGCGGCAAAGGCCGAGATCTCAATGATGATTCCAGTGGTCTTTCTCATTCTGCCCATCTCGATTCTCTTTGCTCTATGGCCATCTCTCACCAACCTCAATCTCTTTGCCAGTTAAGCAAGTACGCAGTAAAGCAAGTACGCAGTAACGCAAGTACGCAGTAACGCAAGTACGCAAGAACCAACCCGCTCGATGCGGCAAACGAAAGGGAAATGCGATGTCAGTAACAACATATGTTGAGAAGTTCA
>CANJXW010000085.1 GCA_947478965.1 Candidatus Nanopelagicaceae bacterium
AAAGCGGTAATGAGAGGGACGCCTGTACGAATTGCTAAGAGCGCTGGCCCTGCCGGCATTTTTGCAGGGTAGCCAAAGAAGTTCACTTCAACGCCGTTCTTTGATAGATCACGATCGGCAACGAGAGCGATGAGTTTCCCATCTCGGGCTCGCTGCATAAGCGTTGACGTAGATCTTCCATCCAGAGCTAGGACTTCCATACCTATTGCTTGGCGATATTGAAGAAATCTCTGAAAAAGAGCTTCCGGCTTCAACCGTTCAGCAACAGTTACGAGAGGTAAACCCATAGAGCAGAAATAACTTCCGGCATGATCCCAGTTGCCAGCGTGAGGTAGAGCAACTATTACGCCCTTGCCTTCTCGCATTGGCCCAACGAGCAAATCTTCATACTCGACAGTGACAGTCTTTTGAATTCTCTCAGTATCCCAATCGGGTGATCGGAAAGTATCGCACCAATATCTCATGTACGAGTTCATTGCACGCTCGAGTAACTCCTCGATCTGAAGGTCGCTGAATTCTGGTTTTACTCTTTTGAGATTGGAGCGCAGACGCGAAACACTTTTGCCATTTCGTTTTCTCACAAAGGCGCCAACTCGATAGAAGAATTTATATGCGAATTTCTCTGGAAGCCATCGCACAATCCGCCAGCCAGCAAAGTAAGCCAGTGCAACTACGTTATCGATAAACATATTCTATGAAGCAGCCTTAACAATCGCCATGCGTTGCAGCACGGTAATCGCACCTAAGATAGCCAAGAGCCAAATACCAATTGTGAGTGCGTAATCGATGTGCAGTCCTTCAAACCCGATTGCGCACAAGATAATGATGAGTCTCTCTGTCCTCTCAGCAATTCCTCCGGAACATTCAATACCAAGTGACTCTGCTTTTGCGCGAATGTAAGGAACGAGAAGTCCTGTTACGAGAGTCACGAGAGCGACATATGCCAGAGGATCTTCCTTGCCAATAAGAGCGATGATCAGCCCAAGGAGAATTGTGGAGTCCGTAACACGGTCAATGGTCGAGTCGAGAAAAGCTCCCCATCTGCTTGCGCCCTGGTCTGAGATGCGCGCCATAGCGCCATCGAAAAGATCGCTCAACGAAAAGAAACAAACAAAGAGAGTTCCTATGAAAAATTCCTCACGCGGATAGAAATAGCTAACACTTGCTATCAAACCAAGGGCGCCAAGAGTCGTCACTGCATTGGGAGTCAACCCCACGCGCAGGGCGGCGCGGGCTACCGGATTAATTAATTTGGTAACCGCTGGCTTGAGTGCGCTGCTAATCATCTCCACCATCGTAGGCTTTACCCTGTGAGTTCACCTATTCTGACGCCTGTGAATTCAAATCCCCGTATCCATGTTTATGGCCATGTGAGCGCCCAGCCATCAACGATCGCACAACTCTTTGATGGCGTGGTTGCCCTTGACGTAAACCCCGAGAGCGACCTGGCGATATTTGCCGTCAATCCTTCGGCTGGCATTAGCCAAGAGGCAATTGATCAGTGGAACGCCTTGAGCGAGTACCAAGTACCCCGTTTAGTAGTTGTCAACGGTCTAGATGGAAGTGACTTTGATTTCGAAGATGCGGTCATGGTTGCTAATCGCGTTTTCGATCAACTTGTCACCCCGTACCTCGTTCTGCATGGGGATGATGGAGCGCCAACTGCGCTGATCTCACTTGCTGATCTTTCGATCATCGATTATTCCTTGACTCCCCCAGAACGTCGCCCGAGTGATCCGGAACATCAAGAACTTGTAAGAGATTTTCGCGAAGAATATTTAGAGGATCTTGAAGGAAGCGGAGACGATGCCTTTGCTGCCGGTCTTCTCTTTCCAGCTATTCCACTCGTTCCCTCAAAGGGAATAGGCGTTGATGTTGTACGTGAATATATCGCGCAGCTAAATCCAAACTCGTAAAATTTTATTTACTCACCAAGCTGCAGCAAGCTCGCCTCTTATTTGCGATAAGAGAATCGGCATGACCTTTGTCTTTCCGATAATGGGCATGAAATTCGCATCCCCCGACCAACGTGGAACAACATGTTGATGAATATGATCTGCCACCCCAGCACCCGAGACAGAACCTTGATTCATTCCCAAGTTAAAGCCTTCTGGATGTGAAACTTTTCTCAGCGTTGTCATTGCATGCGCTGTCATCTCGCTGATTTCATCGCGCTCTTGGCGATTTAGTTCTGTTAAATCTGCAACATGACGCAGTGCGCAGACAAGTAAGTGGCCCGCGTTATAAGGAAAGAGATTCATAACAACATATGCCGACTCTCCTCTTGCAACGATGAGACCTTCTTCATCAGATAACGTGGGGATCCGGCAGAACGGGCATTGAACATCGTTATCAGGCAAGGGTCTGTTATCGCCCTTGAGGTATTCCATCCGATGAGGCGCCCACAGGCGAGCCCAACCATCTGGCATTCCCACTCCTGATATCTCTTGGTTTTGCGACATCGTTACACCTGGCGTCGCTCTTTTATCGTTGAGGAGATCTCTTCAATCGCTTGCGCAATTGAAATTCCATTCTTCTGTTCACCATTGCGATATCGAATAGAGACCGCACCTGCCACCTGATCTTCTTCACCGGCGATCAACATATAAGGAACCTTCTGCATCTGGGCATTGCGAATCTTCTTCTGCATGCGATCATCAGATGCATCCAGCTCAACGCGGATACCTGCAGCTTTAAGTTCTTTAACAACTGTTGAAAGATAATCAGCAAATGCCTCTGCTACGGGGATTGCGACAACCTGAACTGGAGCAAGCCATGGTGGGAACGCGCCCGAATAGTGTTCAGTGAGAACGCCAAAGAAGCGTTCGATCGAACCAAAGAGTGCTCTATGGATCATGACGGGGCGTTGCCGTGAGCCATCACTTGCCGAATATTCAAGTTCAAATCGTTGAGGCAATTGGAAATCTACTTGGATCGTAGACATCTGCCACGTGCGACCAATTGCATCCTTTGCTTGTACCGAAATCTTTGGTCCGTAGAAAGCTGCGCCACCTTCATCAAGAACGAGTTCAAGATTTTGGGCAACCGCTGCAGTTCGAAGAGCTTCGGTAGCTTCTATCCAATCGCTATCTTCTCCCACAGATTTCTCTGGGTTGCGAGTTGAAAGTTCGAGGTAGAAATCTTCCAAGCCATAATCTCGAAGAAGATTGAGAACAAAAGTGAGGAGCGAATCAAGTTCGCCTACCATCTGCTCTTTCGTGCAATAGATATGTGCGTCATCTTGAGTAAATCCACGAGCACGTGTAATTCCATGAAGAACGCCAGATTTTTCATAGCGATAGACAGTGCCGAATTCAAAGAGGCGAAGTGGAAGTTATCGGTAAGAACGACCTCGTGATTGGAATATCAAGTTGTGGAAAGGACAGTTCATGGGCTTCATGTAGTACTGCTGACCTGCGCGCTTAACAGTGCCGTCTGCGTGAAGTTCTTCATCCAAAATCATCGGTGGGTACATACCCTCGGAGTACCACTGCAAGTGTCCAGATTTTTCAAATAGGGCAGCCTTGGTTAAATGTGGCGAGTAAACGAACTCATAACCTTCATCTTCATGGCGCTTGCGAGAATAATCCTCCATCGCTCGACGAATAATTCCACCCTTAGGATGAAAGACCGCCAACCCTGATCCAATTTCCTCAGGGAAGGAGAAGAGATCGAGTTCTTGACCCAATCGGCGGTGATCGCGCTTCTCGGCTTCTGCGAGAAGTTCAAGATAGCCATTGAGTTCATCCTGAGATGGCCAAGCAGTTCCATAAATTCTCTGAAGCATCGGGTTCTTTTCGGAGCCTCGCCAATATGCGGCTGCGCTGCGCATTAACTTAAATGCGGGAATATGTTTTGTAGATGGAAGATGCGGGCCACGACATAGGTCAGACCACACAGGTTGGCCATCGCGACCGAGGTTGTCATAGATCGTAAGTTCCGTACCGCCAACTTCGACACTTGTTTCATCAGTACCAACTGATTTAATCCCAATGAGTTCGCACTTGTATGGCTCGTGCGAAAGTTCTTTCAGCGCATCAGCCTCATTCGTTACACGCCTGCGAAAGCGCTGACCTTCTTTAACAATCTTGCGCATCGCGCTTTCAATCTTCTCTAAATCTTCTGG
>CANJXW010000086.1 GCA_947478965.1 Candidatus Nanopelagicaceae bacterium
TGTAGTGACGGTTACCGCTGGAATTTCAACCTCAAGTTCTAATCACCTTAGAGTGCAAGGTAGCTACTCAGCCATAGCTGTCGGGTCTGTTACAGATTTATAAAAAACCATTGTTGGAAACGTAGAGGTCTTGTAAATAGCGAACTGAAAGATCGCCTGCCAATGCGGCTAGGCCGTCTTGCAGGTGGCCTTTTATAAAGTGAAACTATGGAGCGGGTGACCGGGATCGAACCGGCATGGCCAGCTTGGAAGGCTGGGGCTCTACCATTGAGCTACACCCGCATGTGGTGCAAGGTCAGAGACTACCGTCTCGGTAAGAAAGAGTAAAAAATTACTCTATACTCACTAATTGCGCCTCGGGGCGTAGCGTAGTGGCTAGCGCGCCTGCTTTGGGAGCAGGAGATCGGGAGTTCGAATCTCCCCGCCCCGACCATTTCTTTCAGTACTTGGATAGCCCCAACTATTTCAAGGCACCATCTCAACCACATGACAATGGATAACCGAGGAGCACTTCGTGAAGAGCACGGTCGAAACACTATCCCCAACCCGAGTTCGTTTAGATATTGAAGTTCCTTTCTCGGAACTGAGCTCACATATTGCAGACGCTTATAAGAAGGTCGCAACTCAGGTAAATATTCCAGGTTTCCGTAAAGGCAAAGTTCCTGCAGCGATGATCGATCAGCGCGTGGGTCGCGGAACAGTTTTAGACGAGGCCATTAATGCAGCCCTTCCTGATTTCTACGGCAAGGCAGCGCGCGAGCACTCAGTACTCGTCGTGGGTCGCCCAGAAGTCGATGTTAAAGAGTTCGTAGATAACGAGAAGCTTGTATTTACTGTCGAAGTAGATGTTCGACCAGAAGTGACGCTTCCAGATTTTTCAAAGATCACAGTCACAGTTGATGATGTTGCAGTAACTGACGAAGATATCAACGAACAGATTGACGAACTTCGTACACGTTTCGGCACACTCACAACAGTTGAGCGCGCAGTTAAAGACGGTGACTTTGTCACTGTAGATCTCACTGCAAAGATTGATGGAGAAGAAGTCGATGGCGGAAACGCAAGCGACATTTCTTACGAAGTCGGTTCAAACCGCATGATTGATGGTTTGGATGAAGCCCTTGTTGGAATGAGCGCTGGCGATGAAAAGAACTTCACAACTCAGCTCGTGGGTCAGAAAGATGACGAAAAGGGCGATGTAGAAATCAAACTTAAGGCTGTCAAAGAGCGCGAACTACCTCCAGTAGACGATGCCTTTGCAAAGCTTGCATCCGAATTCGACACCATTGCAGAACTCAAAGCAGATTTCACTGAACGTCTAAAGCGCGTGAAGTCAATGGAGCAAGGAGCGCAAGCTCGCGACCTTCTCGTTGAAAAACTTCTCGCTGATTTAGATATTCCAGTTCCAGATAAGTTGGTTGAAGCAGAAGTCAACGATCACCTTGAAGGTGAAGGTCGTCTTGAAGATGCAGAGCACCGTGCAGAAGTTGATGCCCAGACTCGTACTTCAATTAAGTCAGATTTCTTGCTCGATGCAATCGTTAAGACTGAAGAAGTTCAAGTCAACGAGGTTGAACTCACCGAATATCTCATCCGTACTTCACAGCGCTATGGAATGTCTCCTGAAGCATTTGCTCAAGAACTCCAAAAGGCAGGCCAGATCAGCCAACTCGTAGCCGAGGTATCTCGTACAAAGGCACTTGCTGGCGTACTTGGTCGCATCAACGTTGTCGATAAATCCGGAAATAAAATCGACCTTGAAGCGCTTCGACCAGTACAAGAAGACGCACCTACTCCAATCGAGGAGTAAAACTCTGCTCTGAGCGAACAAGGGGTCTTTTGCCTCCAATTGCACCCTAATCGGGAAGCATTTGAGCTCTTTGATTGTTAAGGTCTCTGTATATCTATAAAAGCGCCGGAAGAATCAAAACTTCCAGCGAGCTTGTGCCCAACTTTTTAGCCAGGAGGATGACGTGGATTATCTCAACCCGCAGGCGGCAGAAATTATTGCCCGTGCACCGCAATCAGGTTCAGGTGGACTCGATGATCAGGTCTATAACCGTTTGCTTCGCGAACGCATTATCTTCCTAGGTTCTGTTGTTGAGGATTCAATGGCTAATGCGATTGCTGCGCAGATCTTGCTCCTTGCAGCAGAAGATGCAGAAAAAGATATTTTCCTTTACATCAACTCACCTGGTGGATCAGTGACCGCAGGTATGGCGATCTACGACACGATGCAATTCGTCTCTAACGATGTTGCAACTGTCGGAATGGGTCTTGCTGCCTCGATGGGTCAGTTCTTACTTTGCTCAGGTGCCGCTGGAAAGCGTTATGCGCTTCCACATGCGCGCATCATGATGCACCAACCATCAAGCGGTATCGGTGGAACAGCAACAGATATTAAAATTCAAGCAGAGCAGATCGGTTTCACAAAGAGAAAGATGGCCGAGCTCATCGCCCATCACACAGGTCAAAGCGTTGACACGATCACACTCGATTCAGATCGCGATCGTTGGTTTACTGCAGATGAAGCAAAAGAATATGGTTTTGTAGATCACGTCGTTCGTTCAGCAGGTCAAGTATCAGGTCGTGGAGGCACAGCATGAACAACGAATTCGCACGCATGAATGAAATCACTTCTCGTTATGTTCTTCCAACGATCGAAGAGAAGACTGCTTACGGATACAAGCGCCTTGATCCTTATACAAAACTCTTCGAAGAGCGCATTATTTTTCTAGGCCAGCCAATCGATGACACTGTTGCAAACGATGTCATGGCTCAGCTCTTGACCCTTGAATCCATGGATCCAGATCGCGACATCATGATTTACATCAACTCACCTGGTGGATCATTTACAGCGCTCACAGCGATCTACGACACGATGCAATTTGTGCGCCCAGATGTGATGACAATCTGTCTTGGACAAGCAGCATCTGCCGCAGCAGTTCTTCTCGCTGGTGGCGCAAAGGGAAAGCGTTACGCCCTTGAGCACTCACGCATCATGATTCACCAACCTTCATCTGAAGGTGGCGGACAGGCATCTGATATTGAGATTCAAGCTAAAGAGATCATGCGCATGCGCACACTCCTTGAAGAACTCATCGAACGCCACTCAACGCGATCTGCTGCAGATATCGCACTCGATATTGAACGCGACAAGATTCTTACTGCAGCAGAAGCTGTCGAATACGGTCTTATCGACCAGGTTTTGGCAAGCCGTAAGGCTAAGCCAGTCAAGTAACCTGTCGTTGTGAAATTCTTTGACGCCGGCTCTCTGTGGTCATATAAGGATTTCAGATACCTCTGGATTTCAAGTTCGATCTTCGTTCTTGGTTCATCTGCATTTCCTATCGCACTTGCAGTAACAGTGCTCGATGCTGGGGGAGATGCAAGTTCACTAGGTCTCATCCTTGCTGCGCGAGTTCTCTCTGCCGTCTTGCTCTCACCTATTGCAGGCGTGTGGGCCGATCGTCTTCCTCGCAAGACGATCATGATCTCGGCCGATATTTTCCGCGGACTCTTAGTCTTTGCAATGGTATTTCTTTCTGCACCAAACATGCCGCACATTTATTTAGCGCTACTGGTTTTCTGCGTTGGAATCGGTGATGCTTTTGGTGCACCTGCAACTCAAGCGATTATTCCAAGCCTCTTGCCACCCGAATTGCTACCCGCTGGAAACGTTGCACGCGCCGTTGTGAGCAAAACTGCAACAATTATTGGGCCAGGTATTGGTGGAGGGTTGGTCTTCCTCATTGGCGGACGCTTAACTTTTCTCTTCACCGCCATTGTCTTTGTTTTTGGAACGCTCATTTTAGTTCGCATTAAAGAAGTTCCAGATAATCATGAGGTTAAAGCTCGTAATTCGATGTGGCTCGAAATGCGTGAAGGTTTGCGCGCGGTCAAGGAAATTCCTTGGATTGCAGCGATCATCGCAGTCGTTTCAGTTCAATTGATGATCGCTCTCGCAGCCGAAACTGTTTTACTCCCCGTTGTTACGCGCCGAGAATTTGGCACCGATTCAACCTTTGCTCTTTCGACTGCAGCATTTAGCGTCGGAGCGATTATCTCTGCACTTCTGTGTGTGCGTTTTCGCGTAAAGCACGAAGGGCAATTTTCAA
>CANJXW010000087.1 GCA_947478965.1 Candidatus Nanopelagicaceae bacterium
CGCTGAACAATTGTGGGCCGAGTGATCCGTCATATTCATAAATTCCAAATGGCCATCCAGTTTTTACGCCGAGTGCTTCAATGAGAAAAGCAAAGAGAAGCGTTATGCCGAGATAGGTAAATGCATATCTGCTGCCAAAGGAGAGCAGTGCGTGGAGCGCCATTGCACCTGCGCCCCAGTACACAGTTGCAATCGTGACAACGCGAAGAGCTTCACCACTTAGAAGCGGATAGGAGATCTGCAAAAGAACTGCGATCGAAAGGGTTATGTAGAGAAATAAACGAGATCTATCTGAAATTCCTCTGCGGCGTCCACGACGTGGTGAATAGTGGCGTATCGACATGGGCTAATTCTGCCCTACAGCTCGACTTTATTAAGACCACTTTGTGCGATTGAGCCGCGAATCTCGCGCACGGCAAAGCGAGAGAAGAGTTCTTCGGAGTACCAGTTATGGGTAGCAGTTGCTGCAATCACATCTTGGTGTGCCTTAGATTTATAGGCGAAGGCGCGCAGATCTGCCCCTGACTTCCAATGCGAGAAAGTTCCCTGCAAACCAACGGGGGCTTCACCGATTCCGATAGCACCGATCAGGCCAGGGGAGGCGTGAAGACTTTCGGTTACGGGAGGCACAGCGCGCCAGAAGAGGAAATTCTTAAAGAGAGAGATGCGTGCGCGAGTTATAGCTATCACTTCGCCATCGGTCGTGCTTTGCGCAAAATCAAAGGGATTGCCTTTAGACCAGAGCCCGTGGGATGCGATGGGATCGAGCAGCGCACGAAATTCTTCGAGCGATCGAGATCTCCAACGCGTTACAACTTTTGAGCGATCGAAGTTTTCGATCTGATTCTCCTCGATCGTGACGATAAAGCCCCATCGAGAGAGATCTGCATCAGAGGGAGTAAAGCTCTCGCCCTTGCCACAGCCGAGCATCTTTGCAAAGGCAACACCAGGAGTTTTCCGCAGCGCCTGTCGATCAAGGGCCATTCTGAGAAAAGCAAAGGGGATATTTCGATTACTAATCTTCCAGAAATAGGCGATAACTATCATTGAGATTTACTAGCTGTTTCAAGAATATGACCTGCAACAGCGGCGGGGTTATCCCACATTGGAGCGTGACCTGATTGTTCGAGAATAATCCATTCAGCATGTGCCGGAGACATTGCGCGTTCTTGGCAGACAAGTGCAGGCAGAGTGTTATCGCTATCTCCGAATATTATTTTAATGGGCACAGATGCATCTATCTGAGAATCAAAACGCTTTTTGAGCATCCCATCCCATGCAGCAAAATATCCAGGTGATGCTGCCATCGCATATGTTGCATCGAGGCAGAGTTCATAGGAGAAGTCGCGCCATTGCGGGGAAACATCTTCAAATCCAAATTTTCGCGCCCATTCGTATTTGAGAAAAGTTGGTGCGAAGACTTTTGTATTGTTGGCAAGGCCGCGAAGCAGTGAATGGCCGGGAAGTCTCTGGTTAAAGGTAGCGAGCCAGAATCCTGCAGGAGCCAAGGCGTTGACGCTTTCAACACGGTCAGGAAAGAGCGCAGCAATTTCAAGGCCAACCCAACCGCCCCATGAGTTTCCAACAACGTGAAATTCTTTGATACCAAGCTCGTGCTCTAAATTTTTTACAATAAGTCTTGCAAGCGATTGGGGGTCCATGGCTTGGTCTAGGCTCAAAGGAGTTAATCCGTGGCCCGGAAGATCAACCGAGACGATATTAAAAGCTCCTTGCAAATGTGGAACAAGAGGCTTCCACGCAGTAGCGGCCGAACCCATTCCATGAATCATGACGATATGAGGTGCGGCTTTATCGCCGTGTTCATTTACCGTCATCGAGAGTTTCATGATTACGACATCCTACAACTTTGACTTTCATCCATCGCTTTTAAACCAAGGTGGCAGCGCCTATGAAAGTATTTTGACCGCAGCGTCGGTGAGTGCGTAATAAGCCCATTTACCTCGTTGAGTTCGAGAAAGGAGTCCTGCATCGACTAATAATTTAAGGTGATGGCTGACCGTGCTCTGAGCTAGACCGGTATCAGGGGCCAAGTCGCAGGCGCAAGCCTCACCATTGCCGCTTGAGGCAACAGCCATCATCAAGCCAAGACGGGTCTCATCACCCAGCGCCTTGAATTGTTCTGACATAGATGCCAGGGCTTTGGGTGATTTAGTTAATTTGATTGCATGCGCCACGTCGAGAGTATACATTGACAAATATCGATGTGACAATAGACTTCATACATCGACAGAAGTCGATATAACGAAAGGTCTGCTCATTAACAAAGAACAAGAAGGGGAGCAGACCAGCCCCATATCCAAGCTCTCTGTTGTTGACCGCTTTCTTGCGCTCTGGATTCTTGGAGCGATGCTCCTTGGAATCCTTCTCGGAAGGGTTTTTCCTTCCCTCAATGACTCACTCAGCTCAGTTGAGTTTCAAGGAACCTCGCTTCCCATAGCGCTTGGTCTCTTCGCGATGATGTACCCAGTCTTGGCGAAGGTTCGCTATGAAGATATGGGAAAGATCGGCTCAGATAAGAAACTTCTCCTCTCATCGCTTCTGCTCAATTGGGTTGTAGGTCCTGCTCTGATGTTCGCGCTAGCTTGGATTTTCTTACCCAATCAGCCAGCACTTCGAACAGGTCTGATTGTTATCGGTCTTGCCAGATGTATCGCAATGGTTTTGATCTGGAACGACCTTGCATGCGGAAGTCGTGAAGCAGCAGCGCTTCTCGTTGCCATGAATTCAATCTTTCAAGTTGGCGCATATGCGCTCCTTGGCACTTTCTATCTGAAAATTCTCCCCGGTTGGCTTGGTTTCGAAACTCTTGATATCACCTTCTCTACCTGGGATATCACGAAGGCCGTGTTGATCTTTCTCGGTCTTCCACTTCTTGCCGGGTATCTGACGCGAGCGATCGGAATGAAGAAAAATAAGCTCTGGTATGAGGAGAAATTTATCCCTCGCATTAGCCCCTTCGCTCTCTATGGTCTGCTCTTTACGATCGTCTTTATGTTTGCTCTGCAGGGCAAAGCAATTGTTGATTCACCACGAGTAGTTCTTGATATCGCAATTCCGCTTCTGATCTATTTCTTCATCATGTGGGGCGCTTCTTATCTCTTTGGTAAGAAAGTTGGTCTTGGCTATGACAAGGCAACCACGCTTGCATTTACTGCTGCAGGAAATAACTTTGAGCTAGCAATTGCCGTCAGTATCGGAGTCTGGGGGATTACATCTCAGCAAGCTCTGGTCGGCGTCATTGGCCCACTGATTGAAGTCCCAGCTCTTATCGCTCTTGTCTATGTTTCACTCTGGCTACGAAAGAGGTATTAACAATGTCTGATAAAAAACCAACAGTTCTCTTTGTCTGCGTTCACAATGCAGGGCGATCCCAGATGGCTGCAGGATTTATGCGCGAACTCTCTGGTGGCAGAGTCGAAGTTCTCTCTGCAGGTTCTGCCCCAAAAGATTCGATCAACCCCATTGCCATTGAGGCGATGAAAGAAGTTGGGATTGATATCGCGCATAACACTCCTAAAGTTTTAACTACCGAAGCAGTTCAAGAATCAGACGCTGTCATCACGATGGGATGCGGAGATGTCTGTCCCTTCTATCCAGGTAAGCGTTATGAGGATTGGGTGCTCGATGACCCAGCTGGGCAAGGGATTGAACCTGTACGAATAATCCGAGATGAGATCAAAAAGCGTGTAGAAGCGCTACTTACTGAGCTTCTGCCGAACTAACTCTTCTTCTTTCCTTCAAACCAATCCTTAGTCTTCTGGGCAAAGGGTTCTGCAACGGACCGCGCTCCCAGAAGATTTTCAACAATATCTTTCATCTGGCGCGAGATCACAGGTATGAGAAAGATGTTAAGAAGTATAAAGAAGTAACAGAGTGCAATTGTCCAACCCGATGTATAAAACCATGTCAGTTGATCTGGAACAAATATATCGCGACCTTGGAAACCGCTAAATGTTATCTGCAACTTGTCGGAATCTAAGAAGAAACCAACCCTGCCAGAGATATTGCTTTCGCTCATATACGAATACCAGCTCCATGCATCCGGAGTCACG
>CANJXW010000088.1 GCA_947478965.1 Candidatus Nanopelagicaceae bacterium
ATCGCTAGGGGTAGCCCCGTAGGATTCATCTATGCCCGCCCAACTCCGCGTACTGATGGTCGATGACGACCCGTTTACGCGCTCGACCCTGGCCTCGAGCCTTCAGATACTTGGGTGCTTTGTCCTTGCCGCTGAATCGGTTTCAATGGCGCTTCGCCTGATGCGCAATTTCGCACCGGAGAATGCCCCCAATGTCGCCCTCCTTGATCTCGATCTTGGCGAAGGGCCAACTGGTCTGGATTTAGCCCAGAGCCTTCGCGAGGAATATCCACATCTTGGAATTGTGGTGCTCTCAACTTATGTTGATCCACGTCTGCTTGGCGTAAACCAACCAGATCTGCCACAAGGCGCTATTTATCTCGTAAAGAATTCGGTAGTGAGCCCTCAAATATTGGGTGATGCGCTTACTCAAGCCGTTGAAAATATGGAAGATGGCGCACAGAAAAAATCGAAAGCTAACGTTCCCGCTGTTGCGCTGGGGGATCTCTCTGACAAACAAGTTGAAATGATGCGATTAGTCGCCGCTGGCCATTCCAATGCAGAGATTGCGCGCCGCCAGTGGATGACCGAAGCTGCGGTGGAAAAAGCGATTACACGTTTAAGTAAAAAGTTAGAGCTCACTGGTTCGAAAGAACAGAATCAGCGGGTACTTATTGCCAATACTTTCCGCCAATACAGCGGTTCTGTGAATGTCCGAACAAGTTCATAGCCGAACCTGGCAAGAACGTTTGGGTGGGCGCTACTCAATTGCCTGTTGTCATATCTGACAACATCACTTCTCTCATTTCCCTTTATTGCTCAACTTCAGGGTTTTGGAAATCTCCCAGGGAGCGATGTCGCCGATTGGGTGGCAATTTATTTCATAGCTATCGGAATCAATGGTTGTGTCGTGTATTTCCTGCATCGAACTATCTTCGCGGGCAGAAGAGAGAGACCTGTCGCGGCGTGGATCGTGATCGCTAATAATGGTTTTCAAGGTGCGCTCTTTGGAACCTCCTTGCTTATCGGTTCAAATATTTTGAATCTTAAGCATAATTTCAGCGCCCCTCTGCAGATTATATTTCTCACCTTTGTCGCAACGTGGTGGGGTTCAACCCTGCCAATATTCCTTGATCAACGCCTTGAAAATCTTCAAAGAAGAGATGAACTTATTCATCAAGCTGTTCTGACAGAGTCACTCTCTGCCCGTCAACAAGAATCTACTAAAGCGCTCAATGAATTAATGCATGGAAAGATTCGAGCAGAACTATCAAGTGCCGAGCTCGAGTTTAAGGAAAAGATTGATTCTATTGACTGGGAGGGCTCTTCGAAGTTACTTCTCTCAGCTGCCTCAAGCACGGTGAGGCCTATGAGCCATGAGATCTCACGGATGAAAGGGCTCACTTATCCTCGAATTCGCTGGTGGACTCTGCCTATAAATATTATTAGAAATCAACCGATTAATGTTTGGCTGATAATCATCGTTGGATTGGCAGCGGCCGCTCCCCAGCAAGTTCAGCAATTTGGAGCCACGCGCGCTTTTACGCTCATCGCAATTGTTGACCTTCTCATTATTGTGATTGGTCTCAGTGCGAATCGACTCATGCTGCGCTTTAAGAAATTGCATGCGACTATCTTTGTCGGAGCGGCACTTTTATTACAGGTCAGTATTCCGATCCTTGTGTATTTTCGCGAAAAATGGGTCCCAGGTATTTCAGGGCTCGGCTGGCAGGTTCTTCAACTTATCGGTGGATTTTTACTGATTTTACTTACTTCGGGATTCGCTGCTTGGGGCAAGATAAACGAACGCCTCAATGCTAACTTTCAAGAAGACCTTAAAGAAAAGCATATTCAAGCGATTGCATCGAGTCAGCACATTGCAAAGCTCGCACGTGAAGCGTCAAAGATTCTCCATGGATCGGTACAAACACGTTTAGTTGCTTGTGCGCTAGCAATTGATCAGGCTGCACTTGCCGGGGATGAAGTTAAATTAAACGAAGCAATCCTGCAAGCTCAGCAAGTTCTTTCAGCGCCGTTCAAAGAGGAGAACTTCGGTGAAACTCTCATAGATGAGATTAATAGAAAAGCATTTCTGTGGAATGAAATTTGCGAGATTGACGTATCGGTCTCTGGAGAAAAGGAATTAGATCAAGAATCAATTATTCAGGTCGGCCGGGTTGTTGAAGAAGCTATCGCAAACTCGATACGGCATGGGCGGGCAAAGAGAATTTCCATCGCAGTTAATTTCACTGATGAAGGTGCAATCTCACTCGAAGTTATCGATGATGGGACAGGCCCTAAAGGTGGCTCGCCATCATTTGGTAGCGCGCTCCTTGATCAAGCTAGTCGCGGAAATTGGTCACTCAAAGGCACTCCCCAAGGGGCGCAGTTAAAGGTATTGATCCCTCACTAATTGAGGATGTTTCTCTGAAAACCCAGCCCGCAGGACATTTCCCTAGCCATTTTTGTAAGAATTGCTGAGATTGCCCTAGACACTCCCTTGGTATTAAAGGAGAATTTCGGTCAAGTCAAGTCATGTTCAACAAGGGCGCGGAGAAAAACCTCATGATACGAATCCAATTAATTCGCTCGGTAATTCTCTCGCTCCTTGCGGCGATTATCTTTCCTATTTCTCTTGCATCGCCTGCTCATGCCGCAGACATCATCAAGACGATCACCGTCAATGGCTCCGATGGTGCTCCACTTGCAGGCGCATCAGTATTAATTATTGCCGGCTATGACGATGGCACCACATCACTTGTACGATCAACAACATCGAACGCATCCGGCGTTGCAACTCTGACCTTGCCAGATACCACGGACTACCTGCGCCTGGCTGTTGAACCAGCAATTGGTGATCTGACAAATGCGATTATGGCTCAAAGTGATCTATCGACTGACCTGACTACTGGAACATCGCAAGCGATTACCGTTGCCTTAAGACAAGCGAATATGCGCGTTCAGATCAAGAACCAAAGTGGCGCTGACGTTGAAAAAGCAATGGCATTCTTCCATCCGTCTACAGCTAATAATTCAAAAGATATGGCAATTACTGCACGTACTGGTTCCTTTGGAATCGCACTTGCGCAGAATCTGACACCTGGCACGGGTTATCACCTTGCACCATATCCTTTACAGGCAGATCTTTATCTAGATCAGTCACTTTTCTATCGTGACTATGGTCTTAAAGTTTCAGGAAGTGAAAATGCTCAGAGTTATAGCGTCTTTACCAGCCTTAGTTATACAACGCCTCTAGATCCAGTTGGTGGGGTCTATACATTTACGATGAGAAGCGGAAATATTGCAGGCCAGCTGGTGAACAGTGGCGGTACAAATTTAGCGCTTCCCACAGGCGTTACTGGATCAGTAGAAGTTCGAAAGCTAACTACTGATGGAAATATAGATTATTCAGAAGCCGTTACTAACGCCGGTGCATACAGCTGGCGTGAAATTAATCCTGATGGTTCTTTTCCGCTGCGCATTGATGGTCAGATAGCTGGGCGATATGGCGTCAAGGTTAATATCTTTGGTTCACAGACTTTTCCTAGTTTTACATCCATCTTCTGGCAAGATTCAGAGGGTAAGTTTTCAAGAGATGGCATCACATTTACTTCTGCCCCATTTGCTCTCAATTTAACTGTTCCGACAGCAAATTTCCAAGGAAAAGTTGTATTACCTGGCACTTCGACTCTCGACACTACGACAATTATTGATATCAATAATCACGATACTGGACAACAAGTTAATTGGCTTCGCGCCCCAACTGGTGAATTTGCAACCTCGCTACGGAATGGAATCTATGATCTGCGCGTCAGCACTGGTTTTGGTTCAGGCCTAACCAATAAATATGTAGCGACAATTGAGGGGAATGTTCTAACATCTTTGGTCTTGGGTTCAGTAACGCAATCAGATGTTGATGGAATATTCACGCTCACAACACCGCTTGCTAACTTGAAAATATCCTTGACGGATTCTGTCTCCTCACAGGCTTTAACTGAATTTAATTTTGATGTTTTAAAGGATCTCTGTTCTGGATGTGGAAAACTTGGAAATGTTG
>CANJXW010000089.1 GCA_947478965.1 Candidatus Nanopelagicaceae bacterium
CGCATCTTTGTGTACTGCCCCCGCCGCCGCCTGCCACGACGAGCCTCGAGTTCAAATCGCCTCGAACCGTGCGCACGTCTGACGCACCGCCGCCCCCGCATGCATATACAAATCCTCCGTTAGCAGGTATCACTTACGGTAATAATAAGCAATTAATTAATTTATAAACGAGAATTATTAATACATACTTAAGTACCGTACAGTAAGAGGAGGTAAAAGTTACTTATATGACGCGAGACAAACCTACCTCCTGAACCTCCGCCATTCCACCCTCCGTTTCCAATTACTGGTATTGAAGCAGGAGTATCATCATCACCTGCATCCACAACAGGCACAAAGGTCTTTGAGCCCATGCCGCCGACTAGTACAAACAACTCCTGTCCTGGCGTCACCCTCACAATTGCCTGTATCGAGCCTCCGAGACCGCCATTATACGTATTCGAATAAGTCCCACCCTGCGCTCCTCTCGCAAAAATTTGGATGTAGAAAATGTTCGAGGGAACCATAAAGTTTTGAATTACACTAGAATAATCTGCCACCAATGCATAGCCTGATAAAGTCGGAAGAGGGGACGGTGGGCTATATACTGTTGGTAGGGTGGAAGGAACAGAACTCGTCGGCGCTAAAGTTGCATAACCTAGTAATTCATCATCTTCTACATGTACCGCAGAAGCAAATGAAAGAAAGAAGAGCAGCGTTATCAGCCTCATCATCGATTCTCTTAATTAATTTTTTTCGAACGTTCTCATAACCCCAACTCTGTCTAACAAATATCTTCAAAGCGTAAAAAGGCTACAATTGATCGCACAATCAAAAAACCTACCGCTTGTAATAATTCTTCGTTATATTCTATCGTTATTTTTGACGTTTTTTTTTTCCGAAATTTATCGAAATGAGCGGTCCTGTGATCGAGCGAAATAAACTTTTTATTCAATTACGGAAAGGAAAATTAGACAATGAATGGGTGCAAGGAGAAAACAGAATGGAATTGCAGGAATCTTTTATGCTTCGCGATAGGGAACAGCAAACTCCATTGAGTTTAAGCATTCGAACGGGCGCAGTAGAGTCGGTCACTGCGTTACTCGATATAGACGCGGCCAGGAGTATCTTTGTAAAAGGATATGCGCCAGAAAGTTTAGTGTGTTCATTGCCTATGGCGTTGCAGCCAGAAAGCTCTTGCTTCGTCCACCCTGACCCATTGAGGGACGTAGATCCCACGATTTTATCGCGAATCGACGATGCCATGGTACAACGCATCGACGAGTTGATCGCCAACAAGGCCGAGGCTACCAGAATCGCGGCTCTCGCTGCATCTGAAATGCGCGATAAAACGTCAAAATCGACGCCAACTCAAGCGGACGAGACCGTGGTTGCTGGGGGTGGTGGCGGCGGCGACAGTACTAAAAAGGGCGGAGGAGCGGGCACCAAAAAAAAGAAGGCACTGTTTGATCACTATCCAGCCACTCTCAAGGTTGGTGACATTGTGCGTCGCGGTTTGACTTGGCGATATTCAGATCAAGATGGCACTCCTCCCTGTCCTGGATCAATTACTGCCGTAAATGGTGGTGGTACTATTAGTGTGCAATGGGGCACGGATCCTAAAGCTTACAAAGGTGTGGGAAAAAATAATAGTTATTATTACGACCCTCCAGCGAGCAAGTTTGATGTTTTCCGTGTTGATCCCGCAAATCAGATGGCGGCACCCTCCAATGCTCCAAAAGTAGGAACAGCCTTGGCTGCTTCAGCGAAGTTCAAACTGGGAGATAAAGTGCGATTAGTTGCAGATTGTAAGTTAAATTCACTCAGTGCTTCACGACCCTTAATAATTTCTGATGCGAAGGCTTGTCTTAATAACGCGTCTGATGGAGTTCTTGGAGTAGTGGTAAGTATTTCGAAAGAAACGTTTAAGAAGGAAAACTCTCGCTCTACGGAGTCTGATGCGATCGTCACGGTGATGGCGTTGAGTTCTGGACACCAGTGCCAATACCCCAGCAGCGACCTTTGCTTTGCGGACGGATCTTTGCGCGGAGTGTTGGACGACAACGTTAAAAATCCGCGAGAAATTGCTGGCAAGACATCTTCAAGTAAAAGTCAGGGTCAGGGGGGTGCTTCCATAGTGCTGCCGCTATCCCGTACCTTTGGCGGATCTTTAGTTCCAGCTGGAAATAGTACATTCAAAGTTGGAGCAAAAGTTCAACTTGCTACTGCTGCTAGTGATAGGAGTGGATGTTTAGGTAATATAAGTTTGAAATGTGTTGGCACTATTATTGGCGGCTCTTCTGGCAACTGGAACATACACTGCGACGATCCTAGAAGCCCAACAAAAGGAAACAGTTTTACGTGGAACTACAGCGAAAGAGATCTAGCATTAGCAAAACGCGAGGTAGGTCCTCGTCCTTTAGAGGTTGGCGATCGAGTAGTTTTAGACCCCAGTTTTAGTGAAAACAGAGGCGATGGCTGGTGCCTTGGTACGACTTCTGATGATGTCTCCAAGGTTGGCGTAGTGCTCATAGCTCCAGAAGCGCCGAATGGAGGCGAGCAGCGCGATATTCTTGTGGCCTCTGTAGTTGATTCGAGCCGCGTGTTTAAATTTCGGTCTTCGTGGCTTGAACGTGCGCAAAACGACGGCTCGACAGCTTTCGCTCTCGGTGACCGCGTGCAGCTCGATGTGGCCAAGTGGACTCCAGGTGCACCCGAGACGGCGGGAAAGTGTTTGGGGATGCCGACTGCGGGATCTTACGGACGCGTGTGTTCGTTGGGAAGCACTCGCGATGGTGTGCAGCGCAACATCGAAGTTGTCGCTGTTGGTGGACCCGATGACGGCCGCGTCTCGCTTTATTCCTCGTATTCGTTGGTGCCTGCCGTTCGAAGAACTGTGTTAACGGAAGACGACAAGGCATCGCTTCTCGATTCCGCTCAATCTCTTTATTCTCGAGCCGGCTTTGAAGAATCCGACGTTTCCGATCTACTCGAAAAGTTTGGCCTTCAAATCTGGACGCGTTTGTTAATAATGATATGTGGAGGCACTGATTTCAAGGCGGATGCCGTATTAGATCAGTGGCAGCAATGGGAGGCTGGTCGCAGTATGAATTGGCCTCGCAACGAGCCATCACTTGAAGCGCTTAGTGACTCTATTCAAGGCGCTTTTTCAGAGTCAATGTCGTTTGGTGGCGAGTCCAAGTCATCAGATGCGTCTGAAGGAGTGATTGGATACCATTCCAAGAAGCCTACAGAATACCCAACTTTCTGGACTTGCGACTGCAGTTTTTCAAACCCTCTGAGCAAAACTAAGTGTCTACGCTGCGATTTGGAGGCGAAAAAGTGGTCATGTGAGGCTTGCTTCTCTCTCAATTTGACGAATGCAGTTCTTTGTGTTTCATGCTTCACCAGTCAGTCGGAGTCTGACGACTTGCGGCGCGTGTATGACGAGAAATTCGCATTCGCAAAAAAAGAAGCAGAGGATCAAGCAGTTATCGCTGAAGAAAAGCGTTTAGAGGCCAAAAAGAAAGAGGACGAGGCTCGTCTCGCCGCATTGGACACGAAAGGTGCTGGGGCGGTTGAGCTCGAAGCTGGGCGTTTTCCTCATCCTGGATCGCTCAGCGAGTGTGGTGGTAACCCTGAAGGAATGGCACGTTGCTCAGGAGATGGAGTCTGCGTTACAGATGATAAATTGAACTGCTCCGATTGCGGACGAAACACGCACTGGACGTGTTGCGGTTCTCCCTTGAAGGACTCGCTGACTTGTCCCGAGGGACTCACGCTTGAGACGGCGACAGACAACGCTCGGAAGCTTCGGGCAGCTCATCAATTCCAACAAGTATCAGAGATTCTCAGTGGAGTTCGATCTAGCTGGTATTGTTCAGGTTGCACATTTAAAAATAAATTGGGAGATAAAAAATGTGACATATGTGGAGCAGATTGTCCTAAGATTGAACTTCCAGAAGATGTTGTGCTGCCCACCAATCAAAAAGTCTGCAAACACTGGAA
>CANJXW010000090.1 GCA_947478965.1 Candidatus Nanopelagicaceae bacterium
AGAGAATCTCATCGAGTTCGGCCGATACCAACAAGACTGCTGCACCTTTATCGCGGGCAGCGATGAGCTGGTTATGGATAAATTCAATTGAGCCCACATCTACGCCGCGAGTTGGCTGAGCTGCAACAAGAACGTGAAGGTCCTGGCTGAGTTCGCGGGCAACAACGACTTTCTGCTTATTTCCACCTGAGAGAGAAGATGCAGGAGCTGCAGATGATGTGGTTCGGATATCAAATTCTTTAATCAAAACTTCTGCGTTCTTGTTGATCTCACTGATATTGCGAAACCAGCCTTTGGCAAATGGTTCTTGATCGAATTGATTGAGAATCAAGTTATCTGCAATCGAATAAGAGGAGACAAGTCCATGCTTTTCGCGATCCTCAGGGATATGTGAAACTCCTGATTCGTGGACTGCGTGAGGATGCATATCCTTTGTCGCAACGCCATTGACGAGAACTTCGCCCTTTGCGCGCGGACGCATGCCACAGATCGCTTCAACGAGTTCGCGCTGACCATTTCCTTCAACGCCAGCAACGCCAAGGATTTCACCTGAATGGACTTCAAGGTCTACGCCCTTAACAGAGAGAAGGCGGCGATCATCAAAGACTTCAAGACCCTTAACGGTAAGAGCCGGAGCTCCTGGTGTTGCTGGCGACTTATTGACGTGAAGAACGACGCTGCGTCCAACCATCATCTGAGCAAGGCCGGCTTCATCGGTCTCTTTAGGAGAAGTTGAACCAACCACTTTTCCACCACGAAGAACGACAACGCGGTCTGCGAGTGCCATTACCTCTCGAAGCTTATGAGTAATCACGATGACGCCAACGCCCTGCTTTGCAAGGTTTTTAATGACTTCAATGAGTTCATCAGTCTCTTGTGGCGTAAGAACTGCAGTTGGTTCATCCAGGATAAGAAGTTTTACATCTTTGCGAAGCGCCTTAAGGATCTCAACGCGTTGTTGAGTACCGACAGGCAAGTCTTCGATATTTGCAGTCGGATCTACTTCAAGGCCAAACTTTTCAGAGAGCGCACGAACTTGCTCTTGGGCTTTTTTGATATTAACGAAGAGACCATTTCGAGGTTCATCACCAAGAATAATATTTTCAGTAACGCTCATGACAGGGACAAGCTGGAAATGTTGGTGAACCATTCCGACGCCGCGCGCAATGACACCTGATGTATCACCGGGTTCCATCTTCTCGCCATTGATCCAGATCTCGCCCTTATCTGCACGTAATAAACCAAAGACTGCCTTTACGAGCGTTGATTTACCTGCGCCGTTTTCTCCAAGGAGTGCAACGATCTCGCCAGGTTTTACCTCAAAAGAGATATCGCTATTTGCAACGACAGAACCAAATGTCTTGGTGAGGTTCTTAACTTCAAGGAGTGTGGCCATTGTTATGCCTGCTCTTTCTCATATGGTTGCCCTGCAGCAGCAGGACCGCGAACTTTGCCAGCTGAGAATGCAAGAACGACGATGGTGAGTACATAAGGGAGCATGTTGATGAAGGGTCCAGGGATACTGACAACGCCATTAATCATCAACTGATTGGCAAGTGCTTGGGCAAAACCAAAGAAGATAGCCGCAAGTAGTGCGCCTATTGGGTTCCAGCGACCGAAGATCATGATGGCAAGGGCGGTAAAGCCTTTACCGGCAGAGAAGCCACGGTCGAAAGAACCAACGAGTTCGAGAGTTAAGTACGCACCTGTGAGACCACCAAATGCGCCTGCGATAGCAACGTTGAGATATTTAAGTTTCCATACAGTTACGCCTGATGTATCCGCGCTGCTTGGATATTCACCGATAGCGCGTGAGCGAAGTCCCCAAGGCGTGCGGTAGATCGCAACGTAGAGTACAAAGATCAGAATCAGGCCAGCATAGGTAATTGGTCCACTTTGAAAGAAGACGCGACCGATAAATGGAATCTGAGATAACCCTGGAACTTCCCAGCGAGGAAAGATTGATGGAAGCGAGTATCCCTGCTTGTAAAAGAATGAGGTAAGACCTGTCGCAAGGATATTAACGATCGTTCCGGCGATGATCTGGTCCATCTTCCATGAAACCGTTAGAAGCGCAAGCAAGAGTCCTGTTGCGGCGCCACTTGCGATCGCAGCGAGGAGCCCCCAAATGAGATTATGCGTCAGAGCTGCGATAAAGAATCCGAAGAACGCTGAAGTAAGAAGCGTTCCTTCGATTCCGATATTGACGATACCTGTGCGTTCGCACATGATGCCAACCATTGCAGCCATCGCAAGAGGAAGACCAAAAGTCAGAGATGATGCAGCAACTGCTGTTGTCGATACCGAGTCAAGGGTATAGAAAACAGCGATTGCTATGAGAACAAGATAAACATAAAAACTTGTTCGCGAAGTAAAGGTTTTTGTTTTCATATTAATTACTTCCCCAACCGCTTGTAACTGAAGCACCGGAATCACTCTTTAGCTTAAAGATGCGAGTGATCACTGGTGCCGTAACAAAGAACAAGACAATGGCAAGGATCAAGTCAATGATTTCAGGACTTACGCCAGCAGCAAATTGCATCGTTGGACCCGCTCCGCGCATTCCACCAAAGAGGATCGCGCCAGGTATGACTGCAAGGGGATTGGCTCGAGCAAGGAGTGCGATTGTGATTCCATCGAAGCCGATACCTTGGTTAAATGCAGGTTCGAATTTGCCGACAACGCCAAGTGTTTCCACTGCTCCGCCAAAGCCGGCCAAGGCTCCGCAGGAAATCATCGCAAGAACCGTGGTGCGCTTTACCGCAATACCTGCATACCAAGATGCGTTGCGATTCTTTCCGAGCGTTTCAAATCTAAAACCAGTCGTGGTCTTCTTAAAGATCCACCACACACCAACTGCAAGGAGAACTCCTAGGAAGAATCCGATCGGCAGTCCACCAACCTTTGAAATCTTTGCGCTATCGAGAACAGGTGGCGTTCTAGCGATAATCGCACCTTTCTCTTTGAAAGGTCCGCTCGATAGATATTCGGCTAGCTGTAAGACGATGCTGTTGAGCATGATCGTTGTAATAACTTCGTGGATTCCGCGATAGGCCTTAAGCGCGCCTGCGATATATCCAACGATAGAACCAAAGACTGCGCCAAAGAAGAGACAGAGTGGAATGTGAATGATCGCTGGCAAACCAGTGAGCGCATACCCCGCCCATGCAGCAGCAAGTGCGCCCGAGATGAGTTGACCTTGTGCGCCAATATTAAAGAGACCTGCGCGAAGACCGATCACAACAGCAAGACCGCTAATTGCTAGGGGAGTCGCCTTGCCTAAAGTCTTTGCAAATCCTTCTTGACTTGAAAAGGCTGCAGTAAAGAGAGATTGATAAGCCTTCAGGGGATCCGCACCTTGAGTAATCATCAAGATCGCACCGATACCAAATGCGATGAGAAGTGCAGCCAGTGGAACAATCCACATCCGCAATATTTTCACGCCATACCCCGTTGTCTTCTTCTCTTAGCTAGCCCTGCATGAATGTATTGTCTTAATCTACCTGTGGCGAAAGGGCTGTCAACCACGATCAAAGGCTTTTCGTATTGCAACGAGTCGCCTATCCCACATTTTCTTCGATATTTCTGCATCGGGGTTGAAAAGTTCTCCTGCATGGAACATTCCCTTGACAAGATGGAATTCGACTTTATTTCCAGCAGCTTTTAACCGCTCTGTGAATTCAATAACATCATCCCTAAATAAATCCAGGTCCCCAACATCTGTGAAGATCGGTGCAAGTCCCGAGAGATCAGTAGCCCGAGATGGGGCGGCATAGATACTCACATCTTTAAAATCTGGCACCTCGTTCGAGGCGATCTTTTGGCCCAAGTACCAGGCCCACGATTCGAGATTTGCGGTGCGATCCCAGACCCCAAGATCGGTAATCTCATAACTTGCAGGTGATGTATTGCGATCATCAATCATTGGATAGGGCGCACAAACCAGCGTATATGGCGGCAGGTTTCGATCGCGCATCATCAAGGC
>CANJXW010000091.1 GCA_947478965.1 Candidatus Nanopelagicaceae bacterium
TCAAAGGCTGCTGCGTGCAAGGCAGGAGATAGCGAATGCGAAATGGGTGAACCCAGTACGGCACCTTTTATCATTTTTTGCTCCTTGAAAAGAGTCCATCTTTTAAATTCCTCTTATATTCTAACTTCCATTCCGAGAACTGAGAGTTAGATGCGGTAAATCTAGTATCACCAGGAGCAACCGTGATGAAATAGATCCAATCTCCCACTGCAGGATCGAGCGCAGCTACGAGCGCTGCACTGCCTGGATTGCCGATGGGACCTGGTGGGAGGCCATAGTTGCGATAGGTGTTATATGGTGATCGAAGCAAGGTTGATTCAGTGCTCAAAAAGATTTTCCCTCGAGTTGATTTGATGTAATGAACGGTCGAGTCCATTTGAAGTGGCATGCCGATCTCGAGGCGATTTCTAATCACTCGTGAAACCTTAGAGAAGTCCCGTTCATCACCTTCGGCTTGAATGATCGAAGCCATTGTTACGAGGTCTTGGGCTGAGTATCTACCCGGGGCGCTGAAGATACCTATTTTTTCAAACTCTGATTTACCTCTGGTGATCATCGATGCGATCGCATCGGCCGCAGTAGTGCCCTGCGCAAAACTGTATTGCGCAGGAAATAGGATTCCTTCGATTGATGTTATTCCCTGTGGCAAATTCGCTGCAGCCAGAGCAACCTTAACTTCAGATTTTACAAACCCAGCTTTAACCATCTGATCTACGATCTCGACATTCCATGCACCTTCGAAGATTTTGATAAGTCCACTAATTCGAGAGCCGTCGAGCAGTTGCTCAAGGGCGTCCTTGGCACAAAGATGTTGATCGATTTGATGGCGACCAGGTGCGATCGATGATGAACGAGGGTCGCTTACTGCAATACGGAAGAATGATTCACTCGACTTAATTACCTTGTTAGCGTAGAGAAGACGGCCAATGTCGGCACCTGTTGCACCGGTACTCACGTCGATAGATACCGCTTGCCCAGCTGGCTCATTACACGAGAAATCTGGCGCACCTTGTGGTGAAAGACGTAACTGATGTAATCCAACGGTAAAAAGAAAAACAATAAGGAGCGCGCTTGCGACTCGAAGCACTTGAGCTCTAACCACGATCATGCGATAACCCTTGTTCCAGTATGGCAACGGCTGCCATCTGATCAATTGTTAGTCGCGCTTCCTTTGCACTAATCCCGGCGCTTCGCATAGATTTCGTTGCAGTTACAGTCGATAAGCGTTCATCGATAAGAACTATCGGGATCTCAACACTTGCTTCTAACAAAACTTTAAATGCCTTTACTTTAGCTACCGCATCACCATCGTTGCCAGAGAGCAACTTAGGATTTCCGACATAGATCTTTACAGGTTGATACTCCTCGATGAGGGAGAGAATATTCTTCATCAGCTGAGGATCTTTGCTCGCAAGAGTTATGAGTGGAGTCGCAAGAATTCCATCTGGATCACATACAGCTACGCCAATGCGAACATCACCATAATCAAAGGCGAGTCTACGACCTAGACGTGACATTACTTTCCTGAAAGAGAGTGTTCTATCGCAAGGAGAGCTGCATCAATCTTTGAAACATCGACTCCCCCACCCTGCGCAAAGTCATCTTTTCCGCCGCCGCCGCCGCCAAGAACTAACGAACCAGCCTTAACGAGAGCGCCCGCTTTTACTCCTGCACTGCGAGCAGCTTCACTCGTTGCAACGACAAGCACTGGTTTTCCATCAACGACGCTGATAAGAGCAACAACGGATTGTGGATCACGGGCTCTTAGATCTAACGCAATCTTGCGAAGATCATCAACTGCGATCCCATCGCCAATTCGCGTGGCGATAAGCAGATGCGCGCCGATGGTCTTTGCCTGTGACGCAAATTTCGATGTATCTGCCATCGCACTTGCAGAACGTACTGCTGCAAGTTCCTTCTCGATCTCTTTCAAACGTGTAAGGAGATCGGAAATTCGCTCAGGGAGCTCCTCTGTTCGTGCACCCTTGATCAGTTCAGTGAGCGAGTTTAGAAGTACGTGTTCGCGAGCTAAGAATTTATAAGCATCCGTACCGACAAGTGCTTCCACGCGTCGTACGCCTGCGCCGATTGATGATTCGCCGAGAAGTTTTACAAGACCTAACTGGCCAGAGCGAGAGACGTGGGTTCCTCCGCAGAGTTCGCGGGCCCAATCACCAACGCTCACAACGCGTACTTGATCGCCATATTTTTCACCGAAGAGCGCCATGGCGCCCATCTTCTTCGCCTCATCTTGAGTCATTACCTCTGCGGTAACTTCCAAGTTATCGAGTAGAAGTGAATTCACGCGTGATTCAACATCTTCAAGAATCGAAGCAGAAACAGCGCCCGTTGATGGGAAATCAAAGCGGAAGCGTCCCGGTGAGTTCTCGGATCCTGCCTGCGTCGCTGTCTCGCCCAATATTTCGCGGAAGGCTTTATGAACCATATGCGTTGCTGTGTGTGCACGTGATATCGCTGCGCGACGTTCGAAATCGATGCGAGCGTGGCCCGTATCTCCTACTTCAATCGACCCTGAGAGAACGCGACCTCTGTGAACGGATAAACCTTTGAGAGGAGCCTGCACATCATCAATTTCAATAACTGCGCCATTAGCAAGAGTGATCGTTCCACCATCTGCTAATTGTCCGCCACCTTCTGCATAGAAGGGGGTGCGATCTAAGACAACTTCGACTTCGTCTCCGGCCTTTGCCATTTTGACACCTGCGCCATCCACAAGAATTCCATGAACCTTAGATTCAGATTCGCTATGGGAATAACCAATAAATTCGCTCAATCCAAAACCATCGGCAATATTTTTGTACTCGCTCAGATCGGTATGACCACTCTTTTTAGATCGAGCATCGGCTTTAGCACGATCTCTCTGCTCTTTCATCAGGCGAGCAAAACCAACTTCATCTACTTCAAGGCCTTCTTCGCGTGCCATCTCCAGCGTTAAGTCGAAAGGAAAGCCATACGTATCATGAAGTTTGAAGGCCTCTGCACCTGGCAAGACGTTCTCTTTCTTCTTCTTGAGCGAGGTGGCAGCCATATCAAAAATGTTAGTTCCACTCTTAAGAGTCTGAAGAAAAGTCTCTTCCTCGGCTACGGATACAGAGAGGATGCGCTTTGAATCTGCAACTAACTCTGGATACTGAGGCCCCATCGCACTGATAGCTGAAATCGTAAGCTCTGACATGATCGGATCATTAGTTCCAAGAAGTCGCATATTTCGGATCGTGCGTCGCATCATTCGACGAAGTACATAGCCGCGACCCTCGTTGCCTGGGGTTACACCATCTCCGATAAGCATCGCCGATGTACGGGCGTGATCGGCAATAACACGAAGAGCAATATCTGACTTTTCGTTCTTGCCGTATGTAACGCCGGTAAGTTCAGTAGCTCTGTTGAGAATCTGGACTGTCGTGTCGATTTCATAAATATTTTCTACACCTTGCAATAAGGCAGCCATACGTTCAAGGCCGAGTCCTGTATCAATACTTTTAGCAGGAAGTTCACCTAAAATTGGATAGCTATCTTTGCCATCGCCGGCGCCACGTTCGTTCTGCATGAAGACCAAGTTCCAGACTTCCATGTAACGGTTCTCATCTGCAATCGGTCCGCCCTCAACACCATATGCGGGTCCGCGATCGTAATAGATTTCAGAGCAAGGTCCACATGGTCCAGGAACTCCCATTGACCAGAAGTTATCTGCCATATCGCGGCGTTGGATTCGCTCCTTTGGCACACCCATCTTCTTATGCCAGATATCGGCTGCTTCATCATCATCAAGATAGACGGTGACCCAGAGGCGCTCTTCCGGAAAACCATAACCGCCATCTGCGACAGGGCGAGTTAGAAGCTCCCATGCAAGTGCAATTGCGCCCTCTTTAAAGTAATCACCGAAGGAGAAGTTTCCACACATTTGAAAGAATGATGCATGGCGAGTTGTCTTTCCAACTTCATCAATATCAAGGGTACGCA
>CANJXW010000092.1 GCA_947478965.1 Candidatus Nanopelagicaceae bacterium
CTTAATGAGAGCGAGGAATTTCTGTTGGCCTCTGCGAAATCTGGTGCAAGTGCTTATATTCTAAAATCTGCTCCCCTTGGAGATCTCGTCATCGCACTTAATCGCGCTATTGCTTCACCGCTCCACTTCGCAGCCCAAGCGATCGTTGCTGCGATGGAACAAAGGGCAGATAAATTTCATCTCACTTCACGCGAACTGCAAGTTCTAGCAATTCTCGATAGCGATGACGGTAATGCGGGCTTAAGCGCTCGGCTATTTATTACTGAGGCCACTCTCAAGACTCATCTAGCTAGCATCTATCGAAAACTAGATGTGAAGAATCGAGTCGGTGCACTCAAGCGGGCTAAGAGCGCTGGTCTACTTTAAGTAACTTTGCAAACTCACTCGCCCAAATATTCCACGTCCACTTCTCTTCGATCC
Organism: Candidatus Nanopelagicaceae bacterium; assembly: GCA_947478965.1. Taxonomy (GTDB): domain Bacteria; phylum Actinomycetota; class Actinomycetes; order Nanopelagicales; family Nanopelagicaceae; genus Planktophila. The sequence goes on from CANJXW010000092.1 coordinate 421, forward strand.
ATGCACGACCTGCACGCCCCATGGCATCTGCTCGCTCTGGATTTGATAGAAGATCAATAGCAGCACGTGCAATCTCTTGGCTCTGCGTGCCATCTACAACCAACCCTGTAACGCCCTCGATAACAGCATCGGGAGCTCCACCTGATCGCCCTGCAATTACTGCAAGCCCACATGCACTTGCCTCAAGATAGACAATTCCAAGGCCTTCGACTTCAAGACCTGCAAGCCGCGAGCGAGATGGCATCGCAAAGACATCCCCTAGGCGTACATAGCCGGGAAGATCTGCATATGTAATTCTGCCGATAAAGGTCACTGACTTTTCTAAACCCAACTCTTTTACGCGTTTACGTAGATGAGCTAGGTGCGGTCCTTGTCCAACAAAAACAATGTGGGCATTTGGTACTTCTTGCAAAATAGTAGGCGCAGCTTCAACCAATTGGTCTTGACCTTTTCTATGGACTAAACGTCCTACAGAAATAATAATCTTCTTATCGAGCAGGCCAAGTTCTCTTCGTAATTCATTCTCATTCTCACTCGGTGTGAAGTGTTCGGTATCAATTCCTGGAGCAATCTTGACCATTGCGCTTTGTGATGAGGGTGCAAGAGAGCGCGAAATTGCCTCCCGGGTAAAGTCGCCGAGGTATGTCAAATGGTTTGTTGTTCGGCCGATTCTCTTCATTGCAATAGTAAATGGCCACACCTTGGCCCACCAGACTTCATGTCCATGCGTCAGCGCAACAATATGTTTCACGCCGTGGCGGGCAAGTGATGGCGAGAGAAGGGCAAGTGGCGCAGCTGCACCAAAGAATGCAGTACTGATTCCCTGTGCTGTAACTACTTTTCCTATGTTGCGCGCAACTCGTGGAGTAGGCAACAAAATCTTCGAACGATCACGGATAACTTCAACTCCATACTTCGAGAGCCAATCTAAGTCATAGCTCTCAGATCCATCTTGCTTTGATGTATAAACAACGATCCGATTTTTTGGGAGACGTTCAATGAGCCCGATGACAAAGGTTTCAATTCCACCGGCACGAGGTCCAAAATCATTGGTGATGCAGAGAATCTTCTCGCTCATAGTAATGGCACCTCGTTAGAGGCGGCGAGCTCCTACATATCCTTTACTTCCAAGGCTAGATGCTGAAGCGACTTTTACTCGAGAGCCCGATCGAGGCGCATGCACCATCTTTCCGCCACCCAGATAAATTCCAACGTGAGAGATTGGTCGACCAAAGAAAACTAGATCGCCCGGTCGTAATTGTGAACGTGGCACGGCTTTGCCGTATCGATATTGCGCTGCCGAGGAATGTGGCAGAGAAACACCTGCTGCTTGAAACGATCTCATCGTAAGTCCTGAGCAATCCCAATAAGTAAGCCCTGCAGCTCCAAAGACATATCGATCACCAATTTGCTTCAAGGCAAATTTGAGTGCAGCGCCCGATCTTCCTGAAATGCCAATGATCTTCTTAGCTTGCGCAAGAGATGATTTTTGATCAGCATCTTCTTGTTCTTGAGCAAGACGTGCAAGTCGAGCTCTATCTTCCTTTTTCAGCTTTGCAAGGAGCGATTCCGCTTCAGCAAGTTTAGAAACTGCTCGAGCGCTTTGGGCTGTTAATTTCTTTTGCGTAGCCTTAACGAGAACAAGCTTGTCTTCAACAGTAAGTGATGTAGCTGTCAGTCGCTGCTTTGCCGCTTGATACTTTTTGAGGGCAATTGATTTTCTGCGAGTGATCGCTTCAAGGGATCCCGCTGCATCGAGAAAGAGAGTTGGATCTGAAGAAAAAAGAAGTTCAAGCCCTTGGCCAAGCCCAGAGTTCTTATATTGTTCAACCGCAATAGTGCTCAAGGATTTAGAAAGCGCGCTCACGCTCTGTCCTTGAACGGCAGCTTTTGCTTGGATTCCGACAAGAGTTCTCGTAAGACTTGCAAGGGCAACTTTTGCTTCTTGAGCGCCTTCGGCAGCAGTTGTCGCCTCTTCTTCCAGTTGGCGAACACGCGCCTGAACCTGAGATAGAGATTGAGCCGCGCTCGCCGATGGGAGTAACGGGGTAATGAGTGATGCGATGGTGATGGCGCAGCAAACAACCATTCGACGATGCCTCAACATGGTCTTCAGGTTAACGCCATTAGCAATGCAATCTCAACCTCATCTAGGCTCAAGATCCTGTGAATCTAGGTAATGAGCCTCACATATGCGAGTTGAGGGTGCATTTTCGTGGTGAACTAACGCTCATTTGCTATCTTCGTGCCTATGTCAGTCGTTGCAACTCTTGTCGTAGGCGCAGATGGATCAACATCAAAAGGTGGGAATTCTCGAGGCGTTGCATCAAACGCTGATCGCCAAGCATTTTTGGCCAGACGTCGTGGGGCAGATTGTATTTTGATCGGTGGACAGACTGCTCGAGTTGAGCCATATGCCCGTACGCCTGTACCGGTAGTGGTGATCTCCCGTTCGATGATTAACGCCTTGGCGCATAATCGCCTTGCCCATTGGTGGAACCTCTCCCCTGCACAAGCGATCGCCAAAGCTCAAGCTAAATTTGGAGAAAATATCTTTGTTGAAGCTGGAGCCTCGGTGATTCTATCGATGCTGGAGGAAAGACTGATTGATCAATTCGAACTCAGCGTCACAGATATTCACGGCGGCGAAGATCCGATAGATATCGAAAAAATCTTACGTTACTTTTCCAAAGTTGAAAAGACAGTAATTGATGAAACGATTTTTTATTCAGCAAGTGAGCCAAAACCTTTATAGGTTAAAAGGCAGAGATAATTGCGATACCAGCTACAGCGCACGCGATTCCGACATACTGAACACGATGAAGACGCTCGTGGAGAAAGTGGAATGCAAGTAGAGCTGTTGCAATGGGATATAAAGCGCCAAGAACCATGGCGAGTGAGAGTAGGCCCTTTGTTGTTGCAACTCCTAAGAGCAAATTCGCGAGAAAATCAGCAACACCCATAAAAATTAATATTGGTAGTTGCGCAGTTCCCAGCCCACCAATATTTCTACGCTTGAAAAGGATTATTAAAGAGACGATAAAGGTTGTCGCGCGCATCATGGTCATTGTCATCAAAGCGCTGCCTTGAGAACCGATAGACATCGCTACGAGGGCGCTTCCGAAACTTAGCGCCGCACCAAGAGCTAGGAGCAAAGGTTTAATAGGTAAACCTTGTGATAGCTCTGGCCCACTTGCAAAGAATGCACCTGCTATTGCAAGGCCTACTCCGATTGAAACAATGAGTGATAATCGATCACCTTTAAAAACGATCGCATACGTCAGAGGAATCAATGCGCTCAGCGCAGATATCGGAGAGACAACTCCCATGCGTCCTGTAGCTAACCCTGCATAGAGACAGATCAAACCTATATATCCGAGTAAGCCAGCTAGCGCCCCAGGATAGAAATATCCATTTTCCCCAAAAGCCTTTGCATCCCAGTCACCTGTAATGAGAACAAGTATTACTCCGGTAAGTAAACCAATTGCTTGACTTGTTCCGAGCACCGCAATCGCAGGAAATTTCTTACTCAACTTGCCACCGTGATAATCAGCACTTCC
>CANJXW010000093.1 GCA_947478965.1 Candidatus Nanopelagicaceae bacterium
AAAGAGGGAGATGCAATTAATTGTCAGTACAAGACTAAGAAAGGTGACAAATTTCTTGGATCTGCTCGCAATAGGCGCACTTTTTATCATGCGGGCAAGTCTAGGGTTATCCCCCGATTATGCCCACCTAAACTTCTGCGACTCGCTTCTCTACGCGGGACTTCCCGCCAGGTTCCTAGCGAGCTCTAAAAGGGCGCGGTGTTGCCTTGGTCTTTGGCACGCGCATCTTTGCGATCACGCTTCCTGGAGATGGATGGCAGTACTGCGCAATTCCTAAATCGCCTGCAACGGAGAGAAAGATAAAGGCATCTTCGATAGTAAATCCCCACTGATCAACCAAGAGCTTTGCAGCTTCTTCGCATGCGTTTTGGAGAGCGACATCAATACTGTCAACGGATGTTCCATGAGTAATCCATGAATCAGCGGTTTCAGTAATTGGCCAACCGCCGGCTTGGCCCTTAATGAGATCGACTTTGATAATTGCTGTGCCGCCAATTTCAACACCCGTTCCAGAAATTTCGCCATCGCCCATTGATGCGTGCATATCGCCAATAGCTAACTGGCCGCCAGGTTGAAATACAGGCAGGTGGATCGTTGCACCAATGCCATTCATATTGTTATCAAGGTTTCCACCGTGACGATTTGCTTCAAATGTTGGGATCGAACCGCTGGCTGGAGCAACGCCGATAACACCAAACATCGGACGCTGTGGCCAAGAAACGTTCTCGTTCATATGGATGATTCCATCTTTAACTTTAAAGATACGAGTTACGGGTGATTGAACTTTATGAATCAACTGTCCCCATTCAGGGATACACATTCCAGCGCCTTGTTCTTCTGGGCGAATATCGATCAACGTTACTGAGAGTGAATCACCAGGTTCTGCACCCTTAACCGCGATGGGACCTGTCGCTGAATTAATGCGGCTTAGATCAAGACTTGCGACGGTATCTGCTTCGCTCTGTACCTGACCTGTAAAGCAATCCCATGTTTCAATTTCAATGACGGTACCCGGATCAACGGTGACGACAGGTTGCATCTGCGCGTCATATGCCCAGATATGTTGATCTTTGCTTATCTTGACTGTTGGGTTGGCCATTGCGTGCTCCTTATTCAGATCCTTCTATTATTGTCTCTCATTTTCTAGCTTTTTATTTGTATTTTCTTGATACACATACGCACCATACTTAACCAAGCAAGGCTCTCAGATAAGGTGCACTATGGCAATCTTCTTTAGCAATGGAACAATCTGGTGCCGCACAGGTGAAGTAACTTCATCTCTGCGCATCGAAGGTTCAAAGGTTATTGAATGTGGCGCAACTGCACATTCAGGCGATGAACTCGTCGATCTTGCCGGTGGATTTCTTGCACCTGGTTTTGCAGATGGACATGCACATCCGCTCTTTGCTGGTCGTGAAGCGCAAGGCCCTCTTGTTAATGGGCTGCAAAGCCTCGAAGCGATACTTGCAGAGGTAAAACGATTCGCTGATGAAAATCCAGATGTACCTTGGATTGTTGGTGGAGCATATGAAGCTGCCATTGTTGAGCGCGGAGATTTCCTTGCAACATGGCTCGATGAAGTTGTTTCGGATCGCCCTGTAGTTTTACATGCAGTTGATCACCACACCATCTGGGCAAATAGCAAAGCTCTTGAAATTGCAGGAATCACATCAACAACAGCGGACCCGGATGGCGGAACCATTGCACGAATTAGCGATGGAACCCCACGCGGAACACTTCGTGAACCATCTGCGATGAATCTCATTCTCTCTTGCGCTCCAGAACGAACCCTCGAATCAGATGTTGCAGCGATTGTCTGGGCCTGTGATCGCTATTTGGAAAGCGGAGTAACCGCAGCATGTGATGCTTGGGTTGAACCCGGCATGGCTGAGGCATATATCGAAGCAGCGAAGCGTGGATTACTGGGAATCGATATCAACTTATTCTTCTTAGCTCAGCCAGATACATGGCGTGATCGAAGAAAATATTTCCAAGAATTACGTGCTGAAATAGAGGCGCTTGGTGACCAATCAAGGCTCCATGCCAAGACAATCAAGATTATCGGTGATGGAGCGCTATCGAGCGGAACAGCTGCGCTGCTTGACCCATACCTTGATGACCCAACAACTTCTGGTTTACTCATTTGGGATGATGAAGAGTTATTAGATGCTGCGGCGTACTTTGACGAACTTGGGTATCAATTACATTTGCATGCCATTGGTGATGCTGCGGTGCGACAAGCGCTCGATGTTATTCAGAAAGTTCTTCGGATAAATGCACCATGGGATCGCAGGCCAGTTATTGCACACGCGCAGTTGATTGATCCTTCTGATCTCCCTCGCTTTGCACACCTGGGCATCATCGCAAATTTTCAACCTTTATGGATGTATCTCGATCCCATGAATAAAGAATTAATCGCACCTCGTATTGGAGATGAGCGAAATAATCGTCAATACCAATTAGCATCGATGGTTAAATCTGGCGCACGAATTAGTTACGGAAGTGATTGGCCAGTAACTTCTTACCTACCTTTAGCAGCCCTTGCCGTACCAACCCATCGAAAGCCTCCACGCGATGTAAGTAACAACCATGAAGATCAAGCCTGGAATCCTGAGCAATCCATTAGCGTGGAAGAGAGTCTCTCTTTTTACACAGAAGGCGTTGCCTATCAATGCTTTAGCGAGGATAGGTGGGGGCTCATCGCGCCGGGGATGCAAGCTGACTTTGTCATCCTTGATAAAAACCCATGTGACGTTAACCCTGAAGAAGTAGCATCAATAAAGGTAGTGCGCGTTTACAAGGCTGGAATGCTCGTCGTTCACAACTAGCGGATACCAGAGACCATATATTTCTGCATTTACATCAAGCATCCGTTGTGAGGTCAGGGCTTGGTTTCCAGTGAGAAATGGCGGGATTTGAACTCGCGCGCTTGCTCCGTTGCCCTTAACCTCAGGGCAATATATTCGTGAATCGAATGAGAAATTATCCACGAAAGCTAGGCGATAACGTAAAGGGCTAATTTAGCCGCTAACGAAAGGGATCAAAGATGGATGAGAAGAACTTATTAAAGCAGTGGAATGAGATGCGATCACAGATCATCACCTCACAGGTAGCGCCAGCCTTGGTGCTCATTGCGGTTTTTGTATTAGCAGTAATGGGTAAGTTCCAAGATGCACCAACCTCAGCTAAGTTCTTTACACTTGGCGTTGTTGCAGTTACGGGAATCCTTGCAACAATCAGCCAGTACGCAGCAGTTCGCGAAGGTGAAGTTCTCTTGATGGACCTGCGCAAAGTTGAGAGCCCTACAAATCTATCTGCCAAAGTTGCAGATTCTCGCGGTTTGCTCTCACTCTCTGCAATTGCTCTTGTGGGCTTTGACCTTGCTGTCTTTGCTCTCTGCATCTGGGCAGTACTCGGTAAGTAAATGAAAGTCGGATTAGCGATCTTTGCGGTGTATTCAGTTGTTCTTGTCATCTTGGTGACCCGCTACGATCGAGGAAGCAAAGATCGTCCACGTATTACTGGCCGAGGCGGAGATTTTGAATAGAAATCTTTGCCTCGGATTCAGGTAAAAAAGTGAAGAGAATTATCTATATACCGTTCGATCATCTCCATCGCGGATATGGCGCTCTCAAAGAGGCCAATCCATCTGAAGATCTCATCGCTATGGTTGAGAGTGCGCGTATGACTAGCGGTCGCTCATGGCATCTGGAACGTCTCTTCTTTCTGATCTCATCTGCTCGCCACTTTGCAAAAGGCTTACGCGATGAAGGTTTCACAGTTATATACGAGAAGGCTCCGACAACGATCGATGGCTTAGCAAAGATTCAAAGTTTGCATAAAGACCTGCCGATTGTCTGCGCCGAACCATCATCATTTCGCCAGTATCAGGCGCTAAAAGATTATGGCGCCAACTTTATTGAAAATGATTTCTTTCTCACCTCGCGCGTACATTTTGGGCGATGGGCA
>CANJXW010000094.1 GCA_947478965.1 Candidatus Nanopelagicaceae bacterium
GCGAACTTGAGCGTTATCCTGCTCTCAAGGTTGAACTCTCAATTCTGCAGGCAGATGCTGCAGCCGATTACATTGATAAAGGATAGGTAGATGCGAATCATTGCAGGTGCGGCAAAGGGGCGAAATATTTCTGCAGTAGCAGGAGCAACTCGCCCAACTTCAGATCGTGCCCGCGAGGCGCTCTTCTCATCTCTTGCATCAGAGTTTGGCGATTTCGAAGATATTAACGTTCTCGATCTTTATGCAGGAACTGGCGCGATTGCACTCGAAGCGCTCTCACGTGGCGCGGCTATTGTGCATGCAGTTGAAAAAGATGAGAACGCACAAAAAGCAATCGCAACAAATTACGAGGGTATTCGATCTGCTCAAATCTCGGGAACCTTCCAATTATTTGGAATGAGTGTGCATCGCTTTCTGCAAGATCGTGCTCTCTATAAATATCACTTCATCTACATCGACCCTCCCTATGATGTGGAAGATATCGATGTCATCGAAACCTTGATTCAATTACGTGATGGTGGATATCTCCATCCTGATGTTCTCATCGCTATTGAGAGAAACAGCAGAGTCCGCGAGATTTCATGGCCAGAAGGATATGAGCCACTTCGCGAAAAGAAATATGGACAAGCGACGATCTTTTATGGCATTTGTGCTCAAAACCCCGCCCAGAATGGATAACGTACTCAATCGTTGCTAGCGTTTACTCCATGAAGCGCGCGGTATGCCCTGGATCCTTCGATCCAGTCACCTATGGACACCTCGACATCATCAAGCGAGCAAGTCTGCAATTTGATGAAGTTGTCGTAGCTGTCTTAGCTAACCGCACCAAAGCGAGCCTCTTTAGCGTCGAAGAACGTATGGAGATGATCCGTCTTACAACAGCTGATTTTAAAAACGTTCGAGTTGATTCATGGCAAGGACTTCTTGTTGATTATTGCAAGGCTAATTCAGTACAAGCAATCGTTAAGGGACTTCGAGCAGTAACAGATTTTGATTACGAACTTCAAATGGCGCAAGTTAATTTACAAGGCGTTGGTGTCGAGACAATGTTTATGGCAACTGCTCCTACACACTCATTCTTATCTTCATCTATCGTTAAAGAACTTGCTCATTACGGTGGAGATGTATCATCTATGGTTCCGGGAATCGTCAACGAGGCCCTCAAGGCGCGAGTAGCAGGGAAATAAAATGGATTCAATAGAAAAGCTCACAACTGCGATCACTCTCATCGAAGAAGCGCGAGGGGTACCACTTTCTGCCTCATGCGTTATCCACCGTGGTGAGATGCTTGAAATCTTAGTAGATGCCCGAACATCGCTTCCAACGGATCTTTTTTCAGCAGAAGAGATTCTCGCTAAGAAAGAAATTCTCTTTGAAGAAGGTCGATCCAGCGCTGAAAAACTTGTAGCAACTGCCCGTGAAGAAGTTGCACGCATGGTTGAGCAGACAGCGATTGTGCAATCTGCTCGTGATGAAGCACAGAGAATTCTTGATGACGCGCGTAGCGCTGCGGCAGATGAGCGCGCTGAAGTCGAAAGTTATATCGATGGCAGACTTGCAACTCTTGAAGTAATCCTCAATAAGACCATGGACGCTGTTGCGCGAGGCCGTGAAAAACTTGATGGGGCTGACGATAAAGATGTTCTCTCGCAATTAGCCACCGATTAATAGACTGCACCTCCATAGACTTCGATTCCATACACTCATAGAAACAGCTGCCATGACTTCCCAATCACTTTCACAGATTTATCAGTTCAATACCTATGAACTTCCTCGTCGCGCGGGGGAGATGCGCGAATATTCACTCGATATTGAAGTACCTGAAGCGGTCGGCGTTCCACTGGTTGCCGTTCCTGCGGGTGATGTCATCGAACTCGATATGCGCCTCGAATCAGTCACCGAGGGAATCCTTTTAAGCGCCGATCTTTACGCTGTTGCCAAAGGTGAATGTATTCGATGCCTTGATCCCCTTGAGATCGTGATTGATCGCAAGATTCAAGAGCTCTATCGCTATGAACCAACGGCCGAAAATGGCGCCCGGCGCCATAAAAAACGCCCGGTGGCCGTTGATGAGGATATTGATCTAGAGGCTGAGGATGAGCTCTGGATGGATGGAAATACGATGGACCTTGAGCGACCTGTACGCGATGCAATCGTCCTTGAACTGCCAGTGAACCCTCTCTGCTCGCAAGATTGCAGGGGTCTATGCCCCGAATGTGGCGAAAAATGGGCAAACCTCCCAGATGACCATCTCCATGAGGTAAAAGATGCTCGATGGGCAGGCCTAGCAGACCTTGATTTTTGAGAAATAGGCTCTCATAAGGGATACTTCTCCACATATCCGAATAGCTCTTTATGGCCTGCCATCTAAGAGCGTGCGGTTATCAGTTATGTAGGACCCATTTAGATTAAGGACGATTACCGTGCCAGTTCCAAAGCGAAAGATGTCGCGTTCAAAGACTCGCTCACGCCGAGCAATGTGGAAGACAACCGCAGCAGCTCTTGCAGCATGCCCACAGTGCCAGCAGCCAAAGTTGCAACACACTGCATGCCCAACATGTGGAACATATAACCGCCGTCAGGTACTTGAGGTCTGATCTGTTCTCTGACCTAACTTCACAGTTAGGTGTGGAAGTAGCGCATGAATTATTAGCGCTAGCGTTTACCCATCGTTCCTTTGCGTACGAAACTGGGTTAACAGAAACAAATGAACGGCTTGAATTTCTCGGTGATTCTGTCTTGGGACTTATCGTTACTGAAGAGCTCTATCTTCGCTATCCCGATTTAGATGAATCGCGCCTATCTCCACTTCGTTCTGGAATTGTCAATATGCGCGCGCTGGCAGATATAGCGCGAACACTTAACCTTGGAAAATATATTCGCCTTGGAAAAGGTGAAGAGGTAACGGGCGGGCGAGATAAAAATTCACTCCTTGCAGATGCCCTCGAAGCGGTCATCGGTGCGATCTATCTTGATCTCGGTTTTGCAACAGCAACTCAGGTTGTCCGCGTTTTAATTGCGCAGACCCTTGAGGAAGCAATGGCTAAGGGAGCAGGCCTAGATGGAAAGACCGCGCTACAAGAGCTCGTTGCATCACTTGGCAAAGGTTCGCTGGAATATGCAGTCACAGAAACTGGCCCAGATCACGATAAAAGTTTTACTGCCGTTGCAATGGTTGCAGGAATCGCTGTGGCTCAAGGAAATGGCAAGAGCAAACGAGAAGCAGAGCAAGCAGCAGCGCGTACTGCATATGAAGTACTTGCAACCCTCAAGTAGAACTTTAGTTGAGTCGCGTAGTTGAACACCCCGCGTAAAGGGTAGGTTTACGCCGTGTATTTAAAGAGCATCACTCTTAAGGGCTTCAAGTCCTTTGCATCCTCAACGACCCTGCGCCTTGAGCCAGGAATCACCTGCGTGGTCGGACCTAACGGTTCAGGAAAATCAAACGTTGTCGATGCACTCACATGGGTAATGGGCGAGCAGGGAGCTAAATCTCTCCGTGGCGCAAAGATGGAAGATGTTATCTTCGCAGGCACGAGCGGTCGCGCACCTCTTGGTCGCGCTGAAGTTTCTGTAACAATTGATAACTCAGATGGTGCGCTTCCGATTGATTACACAGAAGTAACTATCTCTCGCATTCTCTTTCGCAACGGCACAAGTGAGTATCAAATAAATGGTGAGGCATCACGCCTTCTCGACATTCAAGAACTTCTCAGCGATTCAGGTATCGGCCGTGAAATGCATGTCATCGTTGGTCAGGGCCAACTCGATGCAATTCTCATGGCAACGCCGGAAGAGCGTCGTGGATTTATCGAAGAAGCTGCAGGAGTTCTTAAGCACCGCAAACGTAAAGAGAAGGCAATTCGCAAACTTGATTCGATGCAAGCAAACCTTGCGCGAGTTCAAGACCTTACCGTCGAACTTCGCAGACAAGTTCGTCCACTTGGAAAACAAGCAGAAGTTGCA
>CANJXW010000095.1 GCA_947478965.1 Candidatus Nanopelagicaceae bacterium
AGCAGGCGTACTTGAAAAAAGCGCATACGAAGCAATTGCGACCGCCATGGCGGCAAGTGAGAAATCTTTAACAAGTCTGGATCGAGCAACTCTCGCGCAGCAAATCGTCGATGAAATAGTCGGACTGGGTCCGCTACAAAGCCTTTTGCGAGATTCGGAAGTAACAGAAGTTATGGTTAATCGCTTCGATAAAATATATTACGAAAAATTTGGACGCATCATTGAAAGTGACCTGTATTTTGCATCCGAAGAGCACTTGCGACGAACTATCGAACGAATAGTTGGACAGGTTGGACGACGCATCGATGAATCAAGCCCCATGGTTGATGCGCGCCTCAATGATGGCAGCCGTGTGAACGCTGTCGTTCCGCCGATTGCTCTCGATGGGTCTTCGCTAACTACTCGTAAATTTTCTAAAGACCCATTCACCGTTAAGGATTTGATCGCTCTCGGAACCATCAGCCTTGAGGCGATGGAGATGCTTGAGCGCTCAATTCTCAATAAGTACAACATCGTTATCAGCGGTGGAACTGGCTCAGGCAAGACCACGACCCTGAATGTTCTTTCATCTGCGATCGGTGATTCTGAGCGAATTATTACTATCGAAGATGCCGCAGAACTGCAGCTCTCGCAGCCCCATGTACTGCGACTTGAATCCCGCCCTCCGAATACTGAGGGTAAAGGCCAAGTCACAATTCGCGACCTTGTGCGAAATTCTCTGCGCATGAGACCGGACCGCATAGTTATTGGAGAAGTCCGAGATGCGGCAGCCCTAGATATGTTGCAGGCGATGAATACAGGCCACGAGGGATCCTTGACTACAGTGCACGCCAACTCAACACGAGATGCCCTCATACGTATTGAAACTATGGTTTTGATGGCAGGGCTTGAGTTGCCGATCGAATTTGTTCGAGAGCAAATCGTTGAAGCGATCGACTTAATTATCCAGCAAAGTCGAATGCGAGATGGATCTCGTCGCGTCACCCAGATTAGCGAAGTTGTTGGACGAGAAGGAAATGTTATTCAAATGCAAGATATTTTTGTTTTTCACTATAACGACGATCTAAGCACCTCACATCCGGGCGAACTCGTTCCGACGGGAATTCCGTTTAATAACAACCAAACACGCCGAGGCGTAGCAGCTCGACCAACTGAGAGCGCCCGAAAGGTAAAGAAGTAAAATGAATCTGTCGGATTTCATCTTTCCGCTTGTGATCTCTCTCTATGTTGGTGGGATTGCCTATTTTCTCCTCTCGTATGCTCATCAAAAATCACGTGAACGGGCGGCAACGATCTCTCAATTCTCGATGTTAAAGAGCTATTCGATTGAAAATAAGTTTCACTCTAGCGACGACCAATCTCAGACATCTTTTACATACAGGTTCGTTCCAATATCCATTCGCAAATATGTGAAAAGTTCGCTCGAGCTCATCCATAGCCCTCTTAAATACGAGATTGTTATGACACAGCTACTCTTATGCGCAGCTCTGATTACTCTTGTTTTCACCTTTGCTTCTGGTTCCATCTACCTAGCCCTCGTTCTGGCTCTGATCTTGACCCCTGTCATATTTAGACAAGTAGTGCAATCGATAGCGCGCCGCGAACGCGAAGAGTTTCGAGAAGATCTACCGGACCTGCTCAATATTCTCGCTGGCGGTCTGCGCGCTGGGCTAAGCCTTCACCAAGCGCTTGAGGCGTATACCTCGGAAAACCAAGGTGAAGTATCAATCCAGATACGCCGAGCCTTAAGTGAGATGTCGATTGGTAGCCCAATTGATACCGCTCTCATGGGAGTTGCAGTTCGCATGCAGAGCGAGGATCTGAAATGGACTGTTACCGCTCTGACAATTCAGAAAACTGTTGGTGGCAGCATGGCGACAATTCTTGAAACTGCCTTTGACACAGTTAAGGGACGCGCTGATATCAATCGAGAGATTAGAACTATCTCAGCCGAGGGACGACTCTCCGCTTATGTTCTTATGGCGCTCCCCTTTGGAATTTTTACCTTTCTCTTTCTTACTCGGCGAGAATATGTAAGGGTATTTTGGACGGATGCAGTTGGGCTCACCATGCTTGGATTTATCTGCGTCTCACTGATTTTTGGATGGATCTGGATACGTAAAGTTGTGGAGATCCGAATATGACGAGTGATTTCAACGATTTTCTTCCGATCATTGCTGCAATCTCTTCAGCGGTTGTGGTCATCCTAGGCTTCCAACTCGCATTCGATAACTTTGAAGATGCCAGACTGCGCCTACAAAGATTTCGACTCTTGGCGGCATATGAAGACACTCGCACTAAGAAAAGTACCGAAAAAATCCGTGACTTCTTGACCTCTGGTTCATCCATTGAAAAAGTCGGAAATCGGATCGTGACTGGAAAGTATCAAGGAACGCTTCAAAGTTGGCTATCAAGTTCTGGTGACTGGGAGAATCAAAAGTACTCTGCGCTGATCCGAGAAAAATCTCTCTATGCTCTCATCGGATTGGCGGTTGGGTCCCTTCTGCTTCTCATCAATGGCAAAGGATCCCTACCTCTTGCACTTCTCTTAGTGATTCTTGGATTCTTCCTTCCCGATATTCTCTTAAAGAACCGAATTATCAAGAGGAAACAGCTCTTGGCAGATTCACTTCCGGATGCGATCGACATGCTGCAGATGTGCGTGAGCGCAGGGTTAGCATTTCCGGCCGCTCTCTCGAGGGTGGCCGAAATGCAAAATGGCCCTGTTGCAGAAGAATTTGCTCGTGTGACTGCTGAGGTACAGCTTGGTGAGTCCCGAGTTGATGCGCTTCGCGCTATGGCAGAGCGAACACAAGAGCCACATATCTCCAAATTTGTCAGTTCGATGTCGCAGGTAGATGCCTTTGGTATTCCCATTTCAAATGTACTTCTCGAACAATCAAAACAGATGCGGTTAATTAGACGCGAACGTGCTCGAGAGAAAGGTCAGAAAGTACCGATCAAACTTTTAGGTCCGATCATGCTCTGCTTTCTCCCCTGCGTTATCATTATTATTTTGGGACCTGCAGTAATTTCAATTGTTCGGGCATTCTCGTGATTAAAGTAAAAAGATCGAGTTACCTTGGATTGGTAATCGCTCCGCTACTTCTCGCAATTGCTTTTGAAAAATTCGGCGCAAGCTTTCAATTTCTTGTAGCGATTCCGTTAGCGCTGATTTCTGGTCCTTTATTTATCATCGACGCACATACGATGAGACTTCCGAATGCCATCACCTATCCTGCAACTGCTCTCCTTCTTGCCATGAATCTTTCTTACGCTATATTCACTGGAGAATCAGGTGACTTCATTGATCCTGTTGCGAACAGTTCTCTCTTCTTCATGCTCTTCCTTTTTCTCCATCTCGCCACCCGTGGTGGAGTCGGCGCAGGTGATGTGAAGCTCTCCTTTGTCATTGGTCTATCACTTGGATCCCTTGGTTTCACCCTGCTCTTCGCAATCGCGATGGTTTCATTTATCTTTGCTTCGCTTTACTCACTATTCAAACTGGCACAGAAGAATGTCGGGCTTAAAAGTAAGATCCCTTTTGGACCTTTTCTTATTCTTGCTACATGGGTGTGCCTCCCATTGTTGCTGCGCTAGATTTTCATGTGCAAGATGATCAGCAAGAGAAGCTACTTCGGAGAGCCATCACCTTTTCCAATTGCTTACAGTGTTGAGAGCGCCAATAACTGGGAGAGTTGGAACCTGTGAGATCTTTGTTCCCGTAAAGCCAATTGCAAAGGACGTTACACGCGTAGAAGCATTGGATGCTGGATTGGTCAGTGCCGGCGTCAAGAAGAGAACTTCGACGTTCGCACCATTTGTTGTTGCCCTGATCCAACCTGATTTCTTATCATTTTTGGAGCTATTGTTCTTGCCCCAGTAATAAAGAGTCCCTGAACCAGTAGTGCGACCAACGCTATTGGCATAAGTAAAGGTTGTTAACTTTCCAGTAA
>CANJXW010000096.1 GCA_947478965.1 Candidatus Nanopelagicaceae bacterium
AAGACTGATGGATGCGCCCAGGCCAAAGTGCCAGGATCGACAAAGGCGATAGCTGGGAAAATTTGGAAAACATTTGTTGCAAAGAGAACTACGAGCAAGATTCCAACTACGAATTCTGGAAGCGCTGCAAGGATAAGAGTGAGAAGAGATGAGACGTTATCGAAGAGCTTTCCGCGACGAACGGCTGCATATACGCCGATCAAGATCGAGAGAGGAATCGCAACGATGCCCGATGCTGCCATCAAGATCAGAGTATTTTGAATTCTCTCAACAAGAAGAGTCGATACTTGGGTCTCACCGGTGAGAGTCGAACCGAAATCAAAATGCAACGCATCCCATGCCCAGTTGCCGTACTGAACCCAGATGGGATCACCGAGATGGAGTTGTTCGCGAATTGCAGCAAGGCGTTCCGGCGTTGCTGTATTTGCAAGGTAGGCAACAGCTGCATCTCCTGGCAACGCTTGCGTTGCCAGGAAGACGAGAACTGAGAGAGTAAGAACGATCGGGATACCTGCGAGCACGCGCCCAATAATGAAGAGAAATAAACCGCCCTCATTAAAGAAATCCCGAATCTTTTTCATATCTATGCCTTTGTTATTCCATCGAGTGATCCAGCGATTGCTGCATCAAGTACGAGAAGTGTTCGTGCACCTTGGCCTTTACGAAGACGCTCGAATGCATCTTCCAATCCATCAAGGTCAGTCACGTGTGAGACAACATCTGCCACATTGATGCGACCTTCTCCGGCCATTGCGATCATCTGAGGAAGTTCAACAGGGACATTCGCTGAGCCATAAAGGCTGCCTTTAATGCCCTTTTCGCTCAAGAATTCGATAGCTGGTAGTGAAACTTCAACTCCGCGAGGAGCAAGTCCAACGACGATCGCTGTTGCGCCAGCGCGAAGGACATCCCACGCATTGCGAATTGTCTCTGGGCGACCAACAACTTCAAAGGCATGGTCTACGCCACCAGGAACGAGTGCCATGACATCTGCAACAACGTTGCCCTTTGATGCATCAACGACATGAGTTGCTCCGTGCTTGCGTGCGCGCTCGAGGTTTGCAGGTTGCATATCAACTGCAATGATCTTGCTTGCACCAGCAAGGCGTGCACCTGCAACAACTTGGAGACCAACGCCCCCACAACCGATGACTGCAACAGTCTCGCCAATTTGAACCTTTGCAGCCTTGCGTACTGCGCCGATTCCGGTCATAACACCGCAACCAAGGAGCGCTGCCTGCCACAGTGGTACATCATCTTGAACAGGTACAGCTGATCCCGCAGGGACAACTGACTTTTCTGCGAAACATGAAACGAAGTTGAAGTGGCGAAGTTCTGTGCCGTTCTTCTCATGAAGACGCGATGTTCCATCGAGGAGATTTCCGGTGTAAGCATGCTCTCCAGCAACCTCACAGAGGTTAAAGCGCGCTGCGATACATTCCTTACATTGGCGACATGGTGGTACAAAGTTAAATGCAACGCGATCTCCAACTTTTACATTGGTCACTCCTGCGCCGATCTCTTCGACAACTCCTGCACCTTCATGGCCAAGAATGATTGGCCAGCGCGCTGTGCCGAGGTTTCCATCGGCAAGGTGGACATCTGAGTGACAGACGCCAGCAGCTGCGATACGGACGAGGATTTCGCCAGCTTTTGGCCCATCGAGTTCAACATCGGTAATTTCAACCGGTGAATTCCCGCGGGTGATCGCTGCCTTAATAGTGTGCTTACTCATTTATCTTCCCCTGACTTAGTTGTGAGACTTTCTTCGAAACGAGCATCACGCCATGCAAGCGCTGCCTTTAAACCATCTGTACGTACGATCTCATCAAAGAGTTTCTGTTCTGGGCTATCGCTGCCGTTGAGAATCGCAGAAACATCCATATTTGCGCTAATTGCTTGGCGAATACCCGTTGCCTCCGCCGCGCGAATAAGACCTATCTTGGTCAGGCGCAGAGTCGATAGGGGAGTCGGTGCGATCTTGCGAATCAACGCGTTGACTGCGTTATGGAGTTCTTCTTCCGGAACGATCTTATTAATAAGACCAAGTGCCAGTGCTTCAGGAGCTTCGATGGTATCCCCGGTAAAGAGGAGTTCGTTGGTCTTCTTCTGTCCGATAATAAATGGCATCAAGAGCGTGGCCGGGCCTGAACCGTATTTGACTTCTGGTTCGCCGAACTTTGCCTTATCGGTTGCAATAATCATGTCGCAAGCCATCGCAAGTTCGCATCCACCGGCTAGAACCCAACCATGTACCGCTGCGATCGTTGGCTTTGGAAATGACCAGAGCTGCATTGTGAGGCTGACATCATCTTCAAGAATGGTATGCCAAGAGAGTGCGCCAGAGATTCCATCTTCGGCAAGTTCAGAGAGATCGTATCCACTAGAGAAAGCGCGACCATTTGCTGTCAGAACGAGCACCTTGGTGTTGTTATCTTTCTCAGCGCTGGTGAATTCGGCGCGAAGGGCGTTAACCATCTCGTAATTAATAGCATTGAGTTTATCTGGACGGTTGAGAGTGATCCAACGAGCTGGACCCTTCTGTTCTACGGTGATGACGCTCATATATTTTCTCTCTTCTGTGTAACGACTAGGGCATCGACGGCAATTGTTGTATCGCTTGTAATAATCATCGGATTGACATCGATCTCAACGATCTGAGGATGTTCAAGTGCAATCCGTCCAAGTGCGACAAGGCTTGTAGCGAGAATTCCATGTGTATCGACAAGACCTGCTTGGGCAACCATCGCCTTGGCAGTTTCAAGATCAACGGGTCCAAGCATCGTCACAGGCTTCTTCGATTCAACGGTGACGCCGCCATGGCCAACTGCCAAGATGGGACCGAACTCTTCGTCGCGAACCATGCCGACGAGGGCTTCAACGCCCTTAGGGACTTGCACCGCCACAAAGGCACTTCCGCCAAGCTTTTCAACTGCTGCAAGGGCGCTCTCTTCATCCATAATATTGAGGATGACTCCACCGGATGCGCTCTTATGCGCAGGTCCATCGCTCTTTACAACGAGTGGAAAGCCAAGTTGGGCAACGGCAATCGATGTTGCTGTAGGACTTGTAACGCGTTTGCGCGATGCGATGGGAATTCCGTAGCGCTCGAGAATTTCAGCGGATTCAAATTCGGGAAGAGCGCCATCGCTATCTGGAAGCGCAGGAATTGAAATAGGGGTTCCAAAGTCTTTGACACGAGGCTTTGATTGTCTCCATGAACCAGCACGACCGAGAGCTTGCATCGATGCGTTGATTCCACGCAGCAAAGGAATTTCATATTTTGCGCAGATATCGATAATTTGCTGCGGAGCATCAACTGCGTGGACAGAGACAACAGCGGGCGCAATATCGTACTTATCTGCGGTCTTGCCGAGAGATTCAACGATCATGCTGCACCAGACGAGTTCGTCATCACCGCGATAACGTGAGATATCTACTTGTGCGATCAAGGTGTCATATGCGCCTGATTCTGCAAGGAGCTCCATCGAACGAGGGAAGACAACTTCAGGAGTATCTACGCCCCATGCATCGAGTGGATTTTGCGGATGCTGATAATTTGGAAATTCTTTGTTGAGAGCAATAGCAGTTGCTTCCGGAAGTGGCGCAATATGAACACCATTGGCTTCAGCGCGATCTGCAAGAAGTCCACATTCGCCACCAGACTCAGAGACGGCGCTAATACGTACACCTTTGGGGCGACGCTTCTTTCCGAGAACTTCAAGTGTTTCAACCATCTCTGGGAAATCTTCAACTTCAATGGCAGAAAATCTCTTGAGCGTTGCGGAGAATGCTTGGTTAGATCCGACAACAGCGCCGGTATGTGCCAGTGCGATTCGTTTTGCAACGCCTGATTTTCCAACTTTAAGAGCAACGACAGGCTTTCCGGCAGATGCACATTTCTCAAGAGCTGCAATGAAAGCTTCTGGCCTGCGAATAGTCTCGA
>CANJXW010000097.1 GCA_947478965.1 Candidatus Nanopelagicaceae bacterium
AATTGCAAAGTAGATAAATGACATACCAAGAAGGATCGCTATAACCCGGGAGGCAAATAAAATCGGTCGCGAAATTTTCACTCGATTACCGCAGGTGAGCGTTGTGAGAAAAGCTATTACGAAACCAAAACCAGCTGCAAAATATAAAACTGGTTTTACGCCATTTGATTGACTCATCCATGCAATACCGGTTGTGATTAGTGCGTAGAAGAACGAGAAAGATAAACGCAAGGTCATGGGCACATGATGATCGCCATCGAGCCGATCTTGTGCTCGTTTAAACCCATATCTGATTGCAAAGATAGCGAGAGCGATTGCACCTATGGGTAGATAAGAGAAGAAGCCAAGTGAAGATGCAGGGGCGAGAATAAGAGAGAAGGGAATATGGTGGCAGGCAAGCCAGAGCCAGAGGGCGGCGCGAATGGGATCTGATGTATTTCCCGAAGCGCTACCCGCTGTTGTCCAAGCAATCAGCGCGATAAATCCCAAGGGCAGCAGAAGTATTGCAACGCTACGAAGTACCTGTGCAAACGAGACCGCAAGGACGCGCTGCACCATAAAAGTTAGCGCCCTAGAATTGCGCGCATCAAGAGCGCTGTTTCACTAGGTGTTTGGCCAACTTTTACACCAGCAGCTTCAAGAGCATCCTTTTTAGCTTGCGCGGTACCTGATGAACCAGAAACGATTGCACCTGCGTGCCCCATTGTCTTTCCTTCTGGCGCTGTAAATCCTGCAACATAACCAACGACTGGCTTTGTTACATATTCGGCGATAAATGCAGCAGCGCGTTCTTCTGCATCGCCGCCGATCTCACCAATCATGACAATCGCCTTTGTCTCTGGGTCATCCTGGAATGCGCGAAGACAATCGATATGTGTAGTGCCAACGATTGGATCTCCACCGATTCCGATCGCTGTGCTAAAACCAATATCTCGGAGTTCATACATCATTTGGTATGTAAGTGTTCCTGATTTAGAAACGAGTCCAATCGGACCGGCTCCTGTGATGTCAGCAGGAATGATTCCAACATTAGATTTTCCTGGGCTGATAAGTCCTGGGCAGTTTGGCCCAATGATGCGCGTTGTTCCCTTTGCTAGTGAGTAAGCATAAAAATGTGCAGTGTCATGAACTGGAATTCCTTCAGTAATGACAACCACAAGTGGCATCGCAGCGTCGATAGCATCGATCACCGCAGCTTTAGCAAACTTCGGTGGAACAAAGACAACAGATGTATTGGCCCCTGTTGCTGCCATCGCTTCTGCAACGCTATCGAAAACAGGAAGTTGAACACCGTCGATATCGACTACGAGTCCACCCTTACCTGGCGTTACTCCACCGACAACTTTGGTACCTGATGCCAACATACGACGAGTGTGCTTGGTTCCTTCAGAACCAGTCATACCTTGAACTATTACCTTGCTCGATTCATTGAGAAAGATTGCCATTTACTTCGCCGCCAATTCTGCAGCGCGAGTTGCTGCTCCATCCATGGTGTCTGCCTGCTCAACCAGAGGATGGTTGGCGGCACTTAAAATTGCGCGTCCTTCAAGGACATTATTGCCATCGAGGCGAACCACGATCGGCTTGGTTGCAGCAGGTCCAAGGAGTTCAAGGGCCTGAACAATGCCATTTGCAACGGCATCACATGCGGTAATGCCACCAAAGACGTTAACAAATACGCTCTTTACATCTGGATCGCCCAAGATAATTGAGAGTCCGTTAGCCATAACCTCAGCAGATGCACCGCCACCAATATCAAGGAAGTTTGCGGGGCGCATTCCGCCAAATTTTTCACCAGCATATGCAACGACATCGAGCGTGCTCATGACAAGACCCGCACCGTTTCCGATGACGCCAACTTGTCCGTTATCGAGTTTGACGTAGTTAAGGTCTTTCTCTTTGGCAAGTGCTTCGAGCGCATTTGTTGATGCATGATCAACGAGAGCTTCGTGATCTGGGTGACGAAACGCTGCGCTGTCATCAAGAGTTACTTTTCCATCGAGAGCGATGATCTTTCCATCACTTGTCTTTACTAGCGGATTAACTTCAACGAGAGTTGCATCCTCTGATTTAAAAGTCTCCCAAAGTTTAAGCAAAACATCTGCAACTTGATCTGCAACATCTGCTGGGAATTGCCCTTGGGCGATTATCGCTTTCGCCATCTCTGGAGTAATTCCATCAACTGATGAGACTGGAACCTTTGCTAATTTTTCTGGAGCAGTGTGTGCTACTTCTTCGATCTCCATACCGCCAGCAACCGATGCCATAACCAGAAATGTTCTGTTAGAGCGATCAAGAAGAATTGCTAGATAATATTCAGCTTCAATCGGAGCAGCTTGCGCAATCATCACTTTATGAACGATGTGGCCTTTTATATCCATGCCAAGTATCGCCGCTGCTTTTGTGCGCGCATCTTGGGCATCTTCGGCAAGCTTTACGCCGCCAGCTTTTCCGCGTCCACCAACTTTTACTTGAGCTTTAACAACAACTTTGCCACCAATTTTGGCCGCTGCTTCAAAAGCTTCATCTGCGGTCGTTGCAACAGCGCCTGCTAAGACAGGTACGCCATGCTTTTCGAAGAGATCACGGGCTTGGTATTCAAAGAGATCCACAGATAACTTCCATTTCCATGAGGACTAGCGCTTACTCTGCTAGTGGATGGTCGTAATCCTAAGGCGTGTAGGAACTAGAGCGTGACAACGGGTGCGTAGCGAAGGAGCAGCCTTTTCTCGCCATATGCCCCGAAGTTGATTGTCGCCTCTGATTTATCGCCTTCTCCCGCGAGAGCAACGACGGTGCCGAGGCCAAATGTGTCATGTGACACACGCTGGCCAATCTCAAGAACCATCGCCGAGCTCTTCTTGCCCGTTGCACGCGGTGGTGGCCCAGATGGAAGTCGTGAAGAACGAACGGCTGATGGTGAAACCGAGAACGTTGAGCGGCCTTCATTGCGCCATTCGATGAGATTCTCTGGAATTTCATCGAGGAAACGAGATGGTGGGTTGTAGTTCGGTGCGCCCCATGAAGATCGGTATTCAGCGCGAGATATATAGAGACGTTTTTCTGCGCGAGTTAAACCAACGTATGCCAATCTGCGTTCTTCTTCAATCTCATCCTTTGAATCCAGGGTGCGAGAATGCGGAAAGATTCCATCCTCCATTCCGGTAAGAAAGACAGTTGGAAATTCAAGACCCTTTGCGGTGTGCAGAGTCATCAAGGTGACGACTCCCCCGTGGTCTTCTCCATCTGGAATCTCATCAGCATCTGCAACAAGTGAAACCTTTTCAAGGAAACCAGAGAGCGAGATTTCCTCATCCTCGCCGAGTTCTTCAAAGGGACGTTCTTCATATTCCATTGAAACGGCAACAAGTTCTTTTAGGTTCTCAACGCGGACTTCATCTTGTGGATCTACGCTGGAAGAAAGTTCGGCAAGAAGTCCTGATTGTTCAAGCACCGCTTCGATAATCACAGACGGTCGTGTCTTTGCTTCCACAAGAACATGGAGAGCGATCATCATTGATACAAAGTCACCGATGGATTGTGCTGCGCGGGATGGAATATCTGGAACTTCATTGGCCCGGTTAAGGCTCTGCCAGAATGTTATGAGTTCTCTTTGAGCAAAGTAGTCGACTGTTTCGATTGCTCTATCGCCAATGCCACGTTTAGGAATATTGATAATACGGCGCAGTGAAATTTCATCTTCGAGATTGGCTAGGACTCGTAGATAAGCGAGGAGATCTTTGACTTCCTTACGCTCGTAGAAGCGAAGCCCGCCAACAACTTTATATGGCAGTGCGTTGCGCATAAAGATTTCTTCAAAGACACGAGATTGGGCGTTTGTACGATAGAAAATTGCGGTATCACCTGGCTGTGACTCACCCATATCTTGCAGGGCTCGAATTTCATTC
>CANJXW010000098.1 GCA_947478965.1 Candidatus Nanopelagicaceae bacterium
AACGGTAAGGATGACAGGAAATTCCTCGGGCAAAAGGGCCATGGATGATGCAATACCTGCGAGAGCTCCCTCCAACCAATTGTCACGTGTAAAGCCATAAACAATGAAAACGACTAAAGCGGTAGCGATACTTACTACCGCAACGATTCGGACTATCCGATCAATCTCGCGCTGTAGATGTGTGCGCTCGATTTCAATATCGGCAAGCGCGCTTCCAATCTTTCCGATCTCTGTTGCGGATCCAATCTTCTCAATGACTGCACGCCCGTGGCCTTTAACAACCAAAGTGCCCGAATAGATTTGATCAGAAACTGACTTGAGCACCGAGAGTGACTCTCCAGTGAGCATCGACTCGTCTACACTAAAATTTGTTGCAGCAACAAGATGGCCATCGCCTGGAATTCGATCACCCTCCTGCAAAATTACAAGATCACCTTTAACTAAATCTTGGCTGTGAATCTTAACTTCAATTCCATCACGGATAACAAGGGCTTTTGGGGAAGCAAGTTCCTTAAGAGCACTGAGTGCCTTCTCTGTTTTGCGTTCTTGAAAGAGAGTAATGCCAACGATGATAAAAACTGTGAGCATTAAAATCGATGCATCGAGAATCTCAGATAAGAAGAAATTAATGAGACCTGCTGATGCTAAAAGCAAGAGCATGGGTTCGAGGATTACTGCTTTAAATTGTTGAGCAAGGTTACGTTGCTTTGCGCTGGGAAGAATATTTGGACCATCTACACGTAAGCGCTCTTGAGCTTCTCGCGCAGTCAACCCCATAGTGCTCACATCTTGAGTTTACTTACGAGTCTTCATAAAGCTCTAGATTCTGACAGCGTTAATGTGGTGGGACACCACTTTATGATGTGTAACTCAATAACCCCTCGATGTTGGCTCCCAAGGCCTCACTTTTAAGCCCTGAAGTAGCGAAAAATCTATCTTTCGTTACTCTTATCGACATGAGCGATCAAGCAAAATGCCCGTATCCAGGAAATAGCCAGAGCACGCCAGTGAAGACATATAAGGATTGGTGGCCAACTGCCATTGATCTCAAAGTACTGGGGCAGAACTCTCCGCTATCAGATCCCATGGGTGATGGTTTTGATTACGCGAGCGAATTTAACAAACTCAATATCGAAGATGTAAGAAAAGATATTGAAGCGCTGATGACAACATCGCAAGACTGGTGGCCTGCAGATTACGGTCATTACGGTCCATTCTTTATCCGCATGGCTTGGCACAGCGCAGGAACATATCGAATCTCTGATGGTCGCGGCGGAGCAGGCGCTGGAATGCAACGCTTTGCACCACTTAATAGCTGGCCAGATAACGTTAACCTCGATAAAGCTCGTCGCTTGCTCTGGCCTATCAAACAAAAATATGGCAAGAAAATTTCATGGGCAGACCTCATGATTCTTGCTGGAAATTGCGCGCTCGATTCGATGGGCTTAAAGACATTTGGATTTGGAGCTGGACGCGAAGATGTCTGGGAAGCAGATGAGACATATTGGGGCAAGGAATCCGAATGGCTAGCATCTGAGCGTTATAGCGGCGATCGCGATCTAGAGAATCCTCTTGCTGCAGTGCAGATGGGACTTATCTATGTAAATCCAGAAGGTCCAGATGGCAACCCAGATATCTTGGCTTCTGCAAAAGATATTCGTGAAACATTTGCTCGCATGGCGATGGATGATGAAGAAACCGTTGCCCTGATCGCGGGCGGACATACATTCGGAAAGGCGCACGGCGCAGCAGATCCAAGTAAGTATGTTGGTGCTGCACCAGAAGGTGCTCCAATTCACGAGATGGGCCTTGGCTGGAAGAACTCATTCGGTACAGGCAATGGCGCACAAACAATTAGCAGTGGCCTTGAAGGTGCATGGACAAATACTCCCGTTACATGGGATAACAGCTACTTCAAACTTCTTTTCAAGTACGAGTGGGAGCAAACAAAGAGCCCATCTGGTGCAACGCAATGGATTCCAAAGGGCGGAGAAGGTTCAACCCTTGTTCCGGATGCTCATGATCCTTCAAAGAAGCATGCGCCGATTATGTTTACAACAGATCTTGCGCTGAAGATGGATCCACTTTATGGCCCGATTTCTCGTCGATTCCTTGAAGATAACGATGCATTTGCAGATGCATTTGCTCGCGCATGGTTCAAACTCACCCACCGCGACATGGGACCTGTAACTCGTTATCTAGGCCCACTAGTTCCATCAGAACAGTTGATTTGGCAAGATCCAGTCCCTGCACTTACACATCAACTCGTCGACGGTGCAGATATTGCGGCGCTTAAGAAGGTTATTGCTGATTCTGGTCTCACCATCTCTCAATTGGTAACAACTGCCTGGGCATCTGCATCATCCTTCCGCGGAACAGATAAGCGCGGCGGAGCAAATGGCGCTCGAATTCGACTTGAGCCACAGCGGTCTTGGGCTGTAAATAATCCAGCTGAGCTTGCAAAAGTTCTCACCGTCCTTGAAGCAATTCAAGAAGGATTCAATAAGGCAAACGATAAGAAGAAGATCTCACTTGCAGATCTCATCGTTTTAGCTGGTTCAACGGGCGTTGAACTTGCAGCTAAAAAAGCGGGCAGCGACATCAAGGTTCCATTTACTCCAGGACGCACTGATGCAACACAAGCGCAGACAGATCTACATTCCTTTGCAGTGCTAGAACCGACCACTGATGGCTTCCGCAATCATGTTGCTGCAGGCCATGCAAGTGATGCTGAGTTCCACCTTGTGGAACGTGCAGCGTTGTTAACGCTCACAGCTCCAGAGATGACAGTTCTCCTCGGTGGATTGCGCGTACTGAAAACAAATACAGATCACTCCGACATAGGAGTCCTGACTCATCGCCCCGAGGCGCTCACCAATGATTTCTTTATCAATATCCTTGATATCGATACAACGTGGAACCCAAAGACAGAGGCAGCAGAACACTTCAACGGCCATGATCAAAAAACTGGTTCGGTTAAATGGAGTGCAAGCAGAGCAGATCTCATCTTTGGGTCGAACTCGATTCTTCGAGCTCTCTCTGAAGTCTATGCAAGTGACGATGCTTCCGAGAAATTCGTAAGCGACTTCGTTGCAGCGTGGACCAAAGTCATGGAATTGGATCGCTTCGACATATAGCATCACCGCATGCGGGGATTGTTGAAAGCTTCACACTTTGGGCCAACGCTCATCGTTACCTCGATCTCTCTCGCCTTTGCTCTTTACTATTGGTCGGTTTTGCCTGCTCTAGTAATCGCACTTGGAGTATTTCTAGGTCAACTCATAGTTGGTTGGAGCAACGATCTTCACGACTATGAAGATGATTTGCGCCATACACGTTTACATAAGCCGTTAATTTCTGGGCAGATATCAAGAAAAACTTTAGAGAATTCCTTAAAGGCAATCCTCCCTCTCGCTCTTCTTGTAAATATTTTTGGGCCGCTGGGGTTTCGAGGTGGACCGCTCTATCTCTTTGGCATCGGATGTGGAGTCGCATATAACTTCTATTTTAAGTATTCAGTCCTTTCTCCTCTTCCCTACGCTCTCGCCTTTGCCGCTCTTCCATCATGTATTGCAATATCTAAGGATGTGACGCCACCAATGTGGATGTGGCTAGGCGGCGCGATACTCGGCGTAAGTGCGCACTTCATCAACGTGCTTAAAGATATGGATCAAGATCGCATGAGTGGTATCGGTGGTTTGCCTCAAAGGATTGGAAAGAAAGGTTCGATTGCGGTTGCGATTGTGCTCATGCTCCTTGGCGCTCTAGTTATATTTAAGTAGGAATCTTCCATAATGAGGCACTTGGTCTAGCCCCCTAGTCCGTTATTTGTGCCGTAAGGATTAATTGTCTGCACGTGCATGTCCGTATCTTTCGAGTTGCCAAGATAGCCAGTTTATTAACCT
>CANJXW010000099.1 GCA_947478965.1 Candidatus Nanopelagicaceae bacterium
GCTCTTCCTGCGTTAAGCGATCAGTTCCCGGAAGGTCCAAGTTCTTATGCTTTTGAAAGTGGTTCCAGAGTTCTGCAACAGATGCGAATCCGGTAACGCCACCATGTACATCGCTGACGGCAACTACTTTAAGGCCAAGGCTCTCAAGACCTACCGCCGCCCAATAACCAACCTTGCCAAAGCCTTGAATCGCGACTGTCGCACCTTGAGGATTGATGCCACGAACTTTAAGAGCTTCAACAGTTGAGAATGCAACGCCATCTCCTGTTGCCGATGTTCGACCGAGGGATCCGCCGAGAACAATTGGTTTACCGGTAACAACGCCAGGCACTGAATAGCCAGCATTAACTGAATAGGTATCCATCATCCAAGCCATGTTGCGCTCATCGGTCCCGACATCAGGAGCTGGAATATCTTGCTCTGGCCCAATGATGGGAAGAATTTCAGATGTATATCTGCGAGTAAGGCGTTCGTTCTCGGTGATGGAAAGGGATTGGGCATCAACTGCGATTCCGCCTTTTGCGCCACCGTACGGCACATTAGTAAGTGCGCATTTCCAGGTCATGAGCATTGCAAGCGCAACCGTCTCATCCATATCAATCTTGGGGTGAAAACGAACTCCACCCTTTGATGGACCACGAGTGGTCGAATATTGAACTCGAAATCCCTTATACATTTCAACGTTGCCGTTATCGCGTCGAAGAGGGACTGCTACTTCGAGAATTCGCCTCGGTGTAGAAAGCGTTTGCCAATCATTCTCTGAGAGCTTGAGTAGTTCTATCGCTCGGTGTAATTGAGCGCGGGCTGTTGTAAGTGCTGACTCCGTTGTCATGTCTACAGCGTACTTCAGAAAGCAGTGAAGCCCTTACTCGACACTTCGAGCAAGGGCTTCACTGCTTTTACTATTACAGCGTTGGAATCAAAACTGCATCAATTGCATGTGCAATCTGCTTGTTTCCAAGATTGAGATCTACGCCACTCATGATGACCTTAGGAGTGATTGCTGGAAGACCGATGTCTTGTAGGTAGATTCGCTTGCCAAGAACCTTGACGGTTACTGATTCTGTCTGTGCCATCTTCAGAGCAGCACCGTTTGCTGTAATTGCGATATCCGACGTGATTGGATCTCCCACAATTACGTGATACAAAAGTACCTTTTCGATTGTTGTTGCACCAAGTTTAGCTAGTGCGCCAAGTGTCGCTGCCTCTGTATATGGAAATTTTCCATTAAGTGCCTTAACGAGATTGCGAAATGCACGGTCTGTAGGTGCAAATGCAGTCAAGGCAACGCTTCCATCTGCAAGAACCGCTACAGCTGATGTTGGCTTCTCTTTGAGCACGAAGTTGATTGCTCCTGTAAGAATATCGAAATCATTCCAGTTCCCATCAAGAGCAGGGTTTGCAATGTTTAGAACTTGAGACAGTGGAATTATTCCTGTTGCAGCAGTTGCTGAAGGTGTCTGCACGAGGGTAATAGAACCAAGCGCGAGCACTGATAGAACAGTTGCGACTTTAAGGCGTTTTTTGCCCATTTTTTACTCTCCTATAAATAGATGGTGTAACCGAGAAGAGTAAAAGTCATTTGCTGGGATCTCTACTAAAGAGCAGATGGTGACCCCCAAGAGATTGCAAATAGGGAGAACTATGCAAAGATTAGAAAATGCCCACCGATGAGAGACTTACCTTATCTATCGATTGTGGTGGACTTTATATTAAGAGTTGCGTTCTCGATGACGCGGGCACCATGCATTCAAAGCCAAATCGAATGGAAACCCCCTATCCGTTATCCCCGGAACGCTTTCTTGAAACAATCTCGGAGATTGCCGCGTCGCTGCCTTTGGCATATCGAGCAACGGTAGGAATGCCTGGAATGGTGCGGCATGGTGTTGTTATTTCCACTCCTCATTACATGACTAAAGGTGGACCGCGAACTCGTATCGATCCAGAACTCAAAGATGCATGGTCAGGATTCGACGCTCAAGATGCAATTTCAAAGAGATTGAATATGCCAACACGTGTTCTTAACGATGCCGAAGTGCACGGTGCAGGAATTATTTCAGGATCCGGGTATGAAGTTGTTATCACTCTTGGAACGGGCTTGGGTTTTGCAATCTTTTATGGTGGCGTACTTTCTCCCCATTTTGAATTTTCACATGCGACTGTACGTCGTGGAACAACCTATGACACATGGATTGGTGAACACGAACGCCGCCGGCTCGGAAATACATTCTGGTCCCGCCGAATTCGGACGCTTGTTGAAGAACTTCGTCCAGTTTTCTATTGGGACCGACTTTATATCGGTGGCGGAAATGCTCGTTGCATCCGACAATCAGATCTAGATCGAATGGGTGATGACGTTGTGATTGTTCCGAATTCAGCAGGTGTTGCTGGGGGAGTCCGCGCATGGACCCTCGAGCAACATAAATAATGTCATGAGGAGCGAATTAGCCAGTAAGGAAGCTGCTGTAGAGCGCGTTAATTTTTTACTTGAATCTGGCACCGAACGAATCTTGCTTGGCATCATGGGTAAACCAGGTAGTGGCAAATCTACATTTACTAAATACCTAAAAAATAAATCAAATCGCGATCTCGTCAGTATTGTTCCCATGGATGGATTTCATCTAAGTAATAGGATTTTAAAAGAACTTGGCAGGTCTGATCGCAAGGGTGCGCCAGATACATTTGATGTTGAGGGCTTCGTGGCACTTCTTCGGCGTATCCGATCTGAAACTGAAAGCGATATTTATTACCCTGTTTTCAACCGATCCATGGAGGAATCCATTGCGGCGCAGGGAGTCATTACCCCAAAGACCCGCTTGGTTATCGTGGAGGGAAATTACCTCCTTCACGACCAATCTGGCTGGGAGCAAGTACGAGAACTCCTGCATGAGACATGGATGATCGATATCGATAACGATAAGCGAATAGCAAGGCTCATTTCACGTCACGTCTCATTTGGAAGAGATCCAGAGAGCGCAAAGTTATGGGCAAAAGGTAGCGACGAAGCAAACGCAAACCTCATTGAGGGAAGCGCTCACAAGGCAGATTTTATTGTCCGAAGCGATTAACTAGCTTCGTTAGAAATCCTTGTGTAATTAGCTACGGAGTGCAATAGCAAGTGAACGGAAATCTTCGACAAGTACATCGATTTCTTTCTGCCCATGTGCCAAGCTGATAAGCCATTGTTCATCTAGCCCTGGAGGCGTGATGATTCCGCGGTTAAGAGACCACAACCACGATAGCTCAGCGATACCGAAGTCAGTCGCCTTGTAATCACGGTAGTTACGAACTGGCTCTGTAGCCCATGTAATACAGCCTTTTACGCCAAAGCCCACTGTATGAGCAGGAAGTTGGTATTCATCAATGATCTCGCTGATGCGAGTAAGTGCTTGATGATTAAATGCCTCTGCAGTTGCAAGAGTCTCTGCAGTACAAATTTTATCAACTGCACGTACCCCGGCCATTGCAAGCGGATTACCGTTGAATGTACCGAAGTGAGCCATCTTTCCATTGGTAACAAAGTCCATGTACTTCTTCTTGCCACCAAAGGCTGCGAGGGTAAGCCCGCCACCAATTGATTTAGCTAAAGTAAGTAGATCAGGCTGAACGCCAAGACGTTGTGCGGCTCCTTGATGTCCAGCTGTAAGGCCTGTCTTTACTTCGTCAAATATCAAGACAACGCCATATTGATCGCAGAGTTCACGAACGCGCTCTAGATATCCTGCATCAGGAAGGACGATCCCAATATTTTCAAGAACTGGCTCGACGATAAAGCAAGCAATTGTCTTTGCATGCTTTTCAAAAATACGCTCTAGCGAGTCTGCGTTGTTAAAAGGAACAACATGAACTTCACCAGGAACAAGATTCTCTTCAATATAAGGAGTTGGATCTTCAGAATCTCC
>CANJXW010000100.1 GCA_947478965.1 Candidatus Nanopelagicaceae bacterium
AATTTGTCATAGACCTTATCTTGGACAAGAACGCGAGTACCTGCTGTGCAATCCTGGCCAGCGTTAAAGAGGCCAGCGATGGCAATATTCTCTGCAGCATATTGAAGGTCAGCATCGTTAAAGACGATAACAGGGGCTTTGCCACCGAGTTCAAGGTGAACGCGCTTAACATCTTTTGCAGCAGAAGTTGCAACTTCCATACCTGCGCGCACTGAACCAGTAATCGAAACCATTTGGGGGATAGGGTGTTCGATCATCTGACGACCCGCGTTGCGATCTCCGCAGAGAACGTTAAAGACGCCAGCAGGTAAGAACTCTGACATCACTTGTGCCATCCAGATAGTTGATCCTGGAGTCGTTGTACTTGGCTTTAAGACAACGGTATTTCCTGCAGCGATAGCTGGCGCCCATTTCCAGACAGCCATCATCATTGGATAGTTCCATGGTGTGATCTGTGCACATACGCCCACTGGCTCACGACGGATAAAGGAGGTCATTCCCTTCATATATTCGCCTGCAGATTTACCCTCTAAGTTACGTGCCGCCCCTGCAAAGAAGCGGATGTGATCAATTGTTGGCGGTAGTTCATCGCGCTTTGTAACTGCGATTGGCTTTCCAGTGCTTTCGCATTCGAGTGCGATGACCTCATCCATGCGTTCTTCGAAGGCATCTGCAATCTTAAGCAGCGCGCGCTGGCGCTCTGATGGAGTTGACTCTTTCCAATCAATAAATGCAGCTTTTGCTGCAGACATTGCCACGTTGACATCTTCTTGCGTAGATATGGGAGCGGTCGCATAAACCTTGCCGGTAGATGGGTTGATCAGATCGTGCGTTGCCCCATCTGATGCTGGTTGGCTCTTTCCGTTGACGAAGTTCTGGAAGGTTTTCATGGTTACTGCTCTCTACTATTTCAGACTTGGTGTGTGCTCTAAGAGACGATGCGTATACGCCGCCTTGGGATCGTTAAAGACGTTATCGATGCCGCCGTATTCGACGATCTTTCCTTGGCGCATCACGGCGACTCGGTCTGCAATCGTGCGAGTAAGAGCTAAGTTGTGAGTAACAAAGAGCAGACCAACAGATGTCGATGCTTGGAGCTGCTTGAGGGTTTCAATCACAGATGCCTGTACTGAAACATCCAGCGCCGATGTAATTTCGTCACAGACGATAAGTTTTGGATTTGCAGCAAGTGCTCGAGCAATCGCAACTCTCTGGCGCTCACCACCAGATAACTGATCCGGATATGAATCAACGATGGTGCGAGGCAGAGATACGAGATCTAGAAGTTCGCCGATACGGTTCTGTGCTTCCATACCCTTCATGCCGAAGAAGAGATCAAGTTGGCGCCCGATCGTTGCTCCAATGGGGCGACGTGGGTTAATCGATGCGTATGGGCTCTGGAAGATATATTGAATATCTCGTCGCTCTTCCTTGATGCGCTTATCTGCGCTCTTTCCCAGAAGTTTGCCGCCAAAGAGGATATCTCCCTGATAATCAGAGTGAAGTCCGCCGATACAGCGCGAAAGTGTTGTCTTTCCTGAACCTGATTCGCCAACCAAGGCAACGCATTCGCCGGAATCAATATGGAGGTTGATATCAAAGAGAACTTGGCGTGCGCCATAGAAGCCTTGTAAGGATTCAACGCGAAGCAAATGGCTATCGGTATCGTGCGCGACAAATTCACGCTCAAGACGAGGCGATACAACGATCTTGGCAGCGTCTTCATGTCGATGACAGCTCACGCTATGGGTTGGAGCAATCGCGACAGTAGTAGGAGTCTTTTGAGAACAGATCTCGCGTGCATCTTCACAGCGAGGAGCAAAGGCACATCCTGTTGGTCGATCCCATGGCATGGGCGCATATCCTGAAATTCCAACGATCTGATTACGTCCTGCAATATCGGGAAGCGCGCGGATAAGGCGACGTGTGTATGGATGGCGAGATGCAAAGAAGATCTCATCGCGTCCACCAAGTTCGATAATGCGTCCTGCATACATAACGGCAACGCGGTCTGCGAGCTCGGCTACAACTGCCAAGTCATGCGAGACATAGAGCGCAGCAACGCCGTGATCACGACAGAGTTTGCGAATAGTTGCTAGAACCTTTGATTGCGTAGTGACATCAAGTCCTGTTGTTGGTTCATCGCAGACAATGACCTTAGGACGACATGCAAAGGCGATTGCGATGGCCACGCGCTGTTGTTGACCACCAGATAATTGGTGGGGATAACGACGCAAGAAATCTTCATCAGATGGAAGGGCAACCTCTGTCAGAATCTCGCGAACTCGATCCATATGCTCGCTCTTGCTCTGATTTGGAAGATGCTTTTCAAGTGATTCTAAGATCTGCTTTGAGATGCGAAGTCCTGGGTTGAGTGAAGTGCCAGGATCTTGAGGAACATAAGCAATCGTTCCACCGCGTATAGAGCGAAGTTCATGTGGTGATGAACCCACGATTTCATGGCCATCAATCGTGATTGAACCACCATCGATCACTGCGCCTTTACGGCAATGTCCAAGAAGGGCCATAGAGACAGTTGTCTTACCTGACCCTGATTCTCCAACGAGGCCAAGAATTTCACCGGGTGCAATGTCGAAGGAGATCTCTTCAACAATCTTGACGCCGCCAGATGAGATTGCGATATCGAGGTTCTTTACGCTTACGACGCTCTTGTGTGAACTCATAATTTACGCCTTAGCCTTTCTATCGATACCTATGGCTGCTTTTGCAAAAGCATCCGTTATTAAGTTAATACCGATGGTAAAGATTGCGATCGCGATAATGGGTGCTATTACCGCCCATGGTTGGACTGTGAGTGATCCACGGTTCTCGTTGATCATCAAGCCCCAGTCAGCTGCAGGTGGTTGAAGGCCAAGTCCTAAGAAGCTCACCGCTGCAACGAGACCGATGGAATAGGTCATGCGAAGACCAAATTCAACGAGCAGGGGAGAGGTGACGTTGGGCAATAGTTCGTTAGCGATAATGCGACGACGTTTTTCACCGACTGCAATCGCAGCTTTAATAAAATCTCGCTCCATGACCTCAGCAGCAGCCGCACGAATAATGCGAGCAGTACGGGGTGCGTGGGTAAATCCCACAGTGATAGCGATCAGAAAGACGCTTGCACCAAATCCTGAAACAACGAGAAGTACGAAGACAATTTGAGGAAAGGCGAGCAAGATATCGTTCGCGCGCATAACAAGGGCATCCTTGCGTGGTGTGGCAGATGCGGCAAAGAGGCCGATCAAAAGCCCTAGTCCAACGCCTAGCAGAGTTGATGCGAAGGAGAGTCCGATGATGGAGCGACCACCATCGAGGAATCGACTCCAGACATCGCGGCCAAGATAATCTGCGCCAAGAAGAAGATTTCCAGATCGGGGGGCGTTGGGCGCATCAAGGAATTCATCAAAGGCGTGTGGTGCAAAATATGGACCAAAGAGTGCTATGAAGATGACAAGTCCAACAAGGAGCGCGCCAATCTTTGCGCTGAATTGTTTAAATGTCATCGCAGTCAGAACTGCCAATTGAGACTTGCGTCCTGATTTCTTAGACATTATTCGTCCTCTCCTTGTACGCCAGAAAAGACATCTGATTTATCGCTTCGACGGGTGTATTTGGTGCGAAGACGCGGAGTCGAAAGAATCGTTCCGATATCAGCGAGGATATTAAGGACCACGTAGAGAGTTGCGATCATCAAGGTAATTGCTTGAACGATCGGTAGATCGCGACCTTTTACACCTTCAATCATCACTGTTCCGATACCTGGATAGGCAAAGACCGCTTCCACGACGACAACGCCACCAGCGAGCCATGCCAGTTGAAGAGCAATCACCTGAATTGTTGGCGCGATCGCATTAGGAACAGCGTGACGCA